>JBKJOA010000395.1:0-2927 GCA_046593365.1 Limisphaerales bacterium | reverse complement strand
CTCGGTGTGGCCGGAGCCTTTTGCCACAATTGGGATGGAAGCGATGAGCTACGGAATTCCAGTTGTGGCCTTCGATGCGGGAGGAATAAAAGATTGGCTTCTCGACGGACAAAACGGATTTCTCGTGCCGTGGATGGATTGCGGCCAATTTGCGGGGAGGCTTGAACAACTGTTAAAGGATAAACCTCTTGCCCGCCAAATGGGTCAGCGAGGACTCAAGTTGGTGGAAGAGAAATTCAGTTTTTCACAATATATCCTGAATCTCGAAAAAACTTTTCAGAAAGTGGTGGATGAGTCCCGCATAGATTTTCTCCCGGATACTTAAGCCATCTCCTGACAAGTTTTAGGTGTTTCTTCCGCATAATCGAACATCCACGCACCCGATTGTAAGAAAACGACATCAGACCTAATTCTATTTCGTGACAAAAAAAGAACTGTCGGTGTCCGTAAAACGATTTTTGAAAACGCTCAAACCACAACTCATTGCTATCGTCGGTGGCAGCGGTTCAGGGAAAACATGGTTGGCAGATAAACTTCAAAAGGCGTTTGGGGAAAATGCAACGCGGCTGTCACTGGATGACTTTTATAAGGACCGGTCACATCTCAGCCTGCGACGCCGGAGTGCGATAAATTTCGATCATCCACGCGCCATTGATTGGGCCAACGTGGAGCGAGTGCTAAAAAGAATTGCGATCGGGCAAAACGTGGAAAAGCCAGCCTATGATTTCACACAACACGCTCGCGTCAGAAAAGGAGAATTATTGAAGCCAAAAGCTTGGATCATTATGGATGGACTTTGGCTGCTGCGCCGACCGGCTGTAAGGCGCTTTTTTTCCTGCCGCGTCTTTATCAAGTGCCCACAACGCGTCTGTTTGCGCCGAAGGCTTGATCGCGATTTGACCGAACGTGGACGGGGCGCTGCCCAAGTGAAAAAACAATTTCTTCAGCAAGTTATTCCGATGCATCAACGCTTTGTCGCTCCACAATTACGGTGGGCAAACATTGTTATGACAAAACCGCAACTGGATCAGGTGGATAAGCTGGCAGCTAAAATCAAACTCTTATCGAAAACAAAATAACTATGACAGACATGGAAATTAACGACCGTTTAATTAAACGATTCCTCCAGACGCAAACCCACTTTGGACGGGCCAGACTTAAGTCATATGCTTACTTGAAACAACGTTCGTGGCGGATCGTTCTCGCGTTTGCCTCGATGTTGAAGCGTGCCTTTGACGTGGCCATGAGCCTCATGCTTTTGATTTGCTTTTCACCGTTGTTCTTGTTCATCGCTGCCTTGATTAAACTGGAGGATGGCGGGCCTGTCTTCTTTCCACAAAAGCGCGTCGGTCGTTTTGGAAAGGAGTTCAGGATGTGGAAATTTCGCTCGATGTGTCTGGATGCGGAAGCGCGCATGAAAGAATTGCTGGCGCACAATCAACACAGCGATGGTGTCACCTTCAAAATCAAAGATGATCCCCGCGTCACCCGAATTGGGAAATGGCTGCGCAAATTTTCTCTGGATGAATTGCCACAATTTTTCAACGTGCTCATTGCTGACATGTCTTTAGTGGGGCCGCGTCCCCCGGTGCCACGCGAGGTCGCTCTCTATACCCTCGCCGACCGGCGACGATTGGCAGTCACCCCGGGGATTACCTGCTTCTGGCAAATCGGTGGCCGCAGTGAAATTGATTTTTCAGGCCAGGTACAACTGGATGTGCGCTACATCGAAAGCCAAAGTTTTTTATTGGACGTAAAAATTCTACTGAAAACCGTACCTGCAGTTTTATTTAGCAAGGGAGCCTATTGATGAGACAAATTCTTATTTGTCCTGCGGAACGGACCGAAGTCAGCGCACTTTGGGAATCGGTGCCGCTAACGAATCTCTGCATTCTTGGAAATCCATTTGTTTTTTATTGGCTCGAACATTTCGCGAGCTCTGGGGTGAAAGAGATCACTCTCCTTTGCGCCGATCGCCCAAATTTGCTTCGCGAATTGGTTGGCGACGGATCACGTTGGGGTTTGCGAATTGAAGTTTTGCCTGAATTACACGAGCTTTCCGCTTCTGAAGCGCTCCAAAAATATTCAGATTCCAACTCCGGCGAGCAAAGCGTCGTCGTTATAGATCATTTGCCTGGTCTTCAAAATAATATTTTCAATAGTTACGCTGAATATTTTTCTGCAATTCGCGCGTGGATTTGCAAGAATCCCACCCGGCTGCAAATCGGCGTGAACGAAGTTCAGCCAGGCGTCTGGGTGGGAATGCATTCACAGATTTCGAAAAGCGCCCAAATTATTGCACCTTGCTGGATTGGCGAAAATGTCCTGATTCAAGAAGGTGTCCAACTTGGACCCGGGGCGGTTCTGGAATGTGGCACCGTCGCGGAAAAAGGGGCGGAAATTTGCGAGAGTTGGATTGGCAAACAAACGTTTGTGGGTGGCATGACGCAGGTAAAGCACTCGCTCGCGTTAGGAAATACACTGGTGAATTTCCTAAATGAGTCTGAGGTAAAAATAGCCGATTCTTTTTTGCTGTGTGCACTTATACATCGCGAGCGAAGTGTAAGCCACGGAACTTTTTTTGGAAGAATCGCCGCCTTTTTCATCATGCTTGCCACCTCGCCCTTTGCATTGGTGACAATTCTCAAAGCGAAATATCAAGGACAGGTTGCTTTTCGTCCCCGAAGAGCAAACCCCAGCGATCACGCCATCAACCCGCGCCCAATCCTCTATTATGAATTCGCAAATTCGCGTGGTGGTTGGAGGCGCTGGCCGCAACTTTGGAACGTAGTGCGCGGTCAGTTCGCCTGGATCGGCAATCGCCCGCTGACACCCATAGAGGCAGGTAAATTAAACAATGACTTTGAACGCCTTTGGCTCGCGTCTCCCATTGGGTTAATCTCTCAAGGAGACGTCGAAGGTTGCAG
>JBKJOA010000055.1:0-3297 GCA_046593365.1 Limisphaerales bacterium | reverse complement strand
CGGGCGCAAGTCCAGCAGAGGTATTCCGATAATAAGTAGTGCGCGGCGAAGCGCATCCCGCCCATAACAAAGACCCAACGGCAGCAGCGAAGACCAATCTTATTAGTTTGAATTTAGTGTTCATGTTATAAAAGTAATGTGGGAAATGTTGTAAGCAATCAGGAGAAAACCTGCAATTTCTAAAAGGAAACCATCACTGAACCCGCCAACCCCCCCCCTACTTTGGGCCAGACCTAAATGCAAAAATGTCTCAAAATCTTCCTTAACTGTTCCATTTATGTGCATCTGCTGAAACTGTTGTAGCGTAAGACCATAAAAAAAGCTAGATAAAAAAGAATTATTTGGTTGGCATTATCGCTGCTGAGTCCGCGGTTATGAGGTTTTCCATTAAGTTCCAATTCGCTTTTATACTAATGATTGGAATCCTGATAGCCACGTTTACCAGCCAGGCGATCACTGTGAACGAACTCAAAAAAATTCCTAAATTAACTCCCCAACAATTCGCCAGTTACTTCTCTGATTTTGAATATAAATTTCATGCCGAAGTTCAAGATCACGACGTCTTTCTGGCCACAAAATCCGGCGACTGCGACGATTACGCTACCCTCGCAGCAGATGTTCTCGCTCGAAATGGTTACACCACTCAATTAATTGCGGTTCGGATGAAAGGTGAAACTCACGTTGTCTGCTACATCGCTGAAACGAAAAGCTATCTCGACTACAATTACCGAAAGGAAGAATCCAAACTAGTTTCCTCGAGCAGGTCAATTACAGAGATCGCAAAAAAAGTGGCCGATTCCTTCAATCGCAACTGGATAGCCACTTATCAATTCACTTTTAGCAAGGGCGTGAAGCGCCTTGTGCAAACGATCATCACCAACGGTCGCGCAGAGAAAACCAGTTAGAACAAGTCTTACTCTTCTTAAGTGCATCCCCGGAGGAGAAATAGCACCAAAAGAATCGATGTGGGAACTCCCAACATCCACAGAATCCCCCAGCCAATCGCGCCGTCATTGTTTTGCTTTATTTGAAACTTCATACCAAAATTTAGAATCTGAGTGATAATGAGCAATCGGAGAAGACCCTGAAAATTTCAGAGAGGTTTTTGAGAATTGCCTATCGGGAAACGGATGAAGATTAAGATTTTCGAAGCTGGCGCAAAAACTTAAGACCTAACACGCAGCTTCCAAGAACTTTTGAAGTTAGTCCGTTGCTCCTGCGGATAAACGAAAACGGAGAAGTCCATTTTTTAACTTTCAGCGCCGCCTGGTAAAATGAGCGCCCGCGCTCCGCTAAACCAGCGACCCCCCTGAGATTATCCGACTCAGCAAGCAACTCATCACGAAAAACATCGTTCTGTTTCAGCAGTCGAGCTTTGCGTGCTTGAAGTTTGTCCAGTTCTAGCCGTGCAGCCATGCGCGATCTTTTTTGAATTGTGCAATCGTTTCTGAGAAGGGTTTTGGCGCTCCCAAACGCTTCTTCACAATCAGAAATGCGGTAAGTCCCCCAATAAGGCAAAAGGCCAAGAGGCCAATCGCCACGTACAATCGTTCCTCCCAAAAAAGAAATAGAAACGTAAATGTGATCGCGATGAGCGCCATGACAGAGGAAAAAAGGAAAACACCGCACCAGATCGCGGCGGAAATCAGTCGAGACTTTTCCTCCTTCAGTTCGATGGTTGCGAGTTCAACGCGGTTTTTCAAGATCAATACACTGGTATCGTAAACTCGACGCAGTGAACCAAGCAGTCCGCCAATGCTGTTATCTGAATCCATCATGATCGTCGCTTTAATAAGAAGCCAAGGAGAAGTCCCGCGCCTAAAGCAATTCCAATGGAGCTGTAAGGATTTTTTCGAATGACGCGGTCGGTCGCACGAAAACCTTCAGCCGCTTGCTCTTCAAGTTTCCCACATGTGGCCTTGGCATCTTCCAGAACCAGTTTTAAACGTTCGCCCACGTCCCGCGTTTTTTCTGCTAATTCTCCACTCGTAGCCCTGATTAACTCTTCGGTATCCGCAGCGACCATGCGCAGATCCTCCGCCAGCTTCGCTTTGGTTTCCTGAAAAGTTGAAAAATCACTTCCTCCATTTTGTCTTGTCATAATATATTTCCGATGGACTCCACTGAATGTGCACCACCATTAAAAAAACGTTAAGGAGCGAATAAACCCAACGCAATCAGGGGGACGTCCACTTTGACCATCAGGGAACACGCCCCTTTAAAATTCAGGGAAGCCACGCTGACAAAAATTCCTCGCGCATTTAACCTGATGATCGATTTTTGCAAAGAAATTTTAATGAAAGTTCTTTTTGTTCACGAACGGTTTGGCGCGCTTGCTGGTGCGGAAGCGAATGCCTACCTCACCGCTGCTGAATTCACCCGACGCGGCCACACAGTGGGAATTCTTCACGGCCCTACTACCGGAAAGGCCGAAGCAGCCTGGAAAGAAGCATTCTCAATGCGCTTTGCCCTTTCTGGTGGAAATTATGTCACACAAGTGAAGTCCGCCGTGGACACCTTTCAACCAGAAATTCTTTACGTTCACAAAATGGCCGGACTGGAAGTGATCGAGGCTTTGATTCAATCGGGCGTTCCAGTGGTGCGCATGGTTCACGATCACGACATCTATTGCATGCGCAGCTACAAATATCATTACTTTAGCCGCAAAATTTGCACGAGAGCTGCGGGGCTTTACTGTGTTTTTCCGTGTGGTGCCTTCCTTGCTCGAAACCATGAAGGCGGATTCCCATTGAAGCTGGTCAACTATGTGGCGAAGAAAAAAGAAATCCATTTAAACAAGCAATTTCAGCGTATGATTGTAGTCACGCACTACATGAAGGATGAATTGCTCCGCAATGGATTTTCCGAGGATAAGATTGAAATTCATCCGCCCGTCCCAATCATGGGCGATCCCCTGCTCCGCAGTAATTTTAGTGACCGTAATTTGATTGTTTACGCAGGCCAAATAATTCGGGGCAAAGGGGTTGATATTCTTCTCCACACACTGTCACGACTAACCATTCCATTTGAATGCATCATCTTTGGCGACGGAAGTCATCGGCCATATTGCGAGAAATTATGCAGGAGATTGAAGCTCGATGACCGCGTTCGATTTATGGGTTTTGTCCCACAGGAAGAGTTAAAAAATGTCTATCGCGAATGTTCCGTTATGGCCATCAGCTCGGTGTGGCCGGAGCCTTTTGCCACAATTGGGATGGAAGCGATGAGCTACGGAATTCCAGTTGTGGCCTTCGATGCGGGAGGAATAAAAGATTGGCTTCTCGACGGACAAAACGG
>JBKJOA010000120.1:0-6613 GCA_046593365.1 Limisphaerales bacterium | reverse complement strand
GGGGAATTGCAACTTGACGGCTGTGGAAAGCATGGGCATGTTGTGGCCTGAAGGTAATGTTGTTAGCTGGGATTGACCAGCGCGCCAAGTCGGAGAAATTATTCTACCGGCTTTTTTGTTCCCCAGGTGGGGAAATTTAACGATATGAACGCAGATTTTTTAGCAGTACTGGATTTTTGGGAACGCGAAAAGGGAATCAGCCGCGAGACGTTAGTCGGCGCGGTTGAGGAAGCGTTGTTGTCTGCTGCAAAAAAAGCGGTCGGGCCCGCTCGGGAACTTCGCTGTGCCATTGACCAAAAATCAGGCGACATCAGGGCTTTTGCAAAACTGGTTGTGACCGAGCGCGTCCTTTCCAAACACGACCAAATCTCTGTTTTCGACGCGCGCCGAATTAAACCCGATGCACAGCTTGGAGAGGAAGTGGAAGTGGAAGTTACGCCCACTGGATTTGGCCGCATCGCCGCGCAATACGCCAAACAATCGTTGATGACGCATGTGCGACGCGCGGAAAAGCAACTGATTTTCACCGAATTTAAGGATCGCGTTGGTGATATCATCAGCGGCGTCGTCCGCCGGTTTGATCGTTCCGATGTCAGTGTGGACCTCGGAAAATATGAAGCACTCCTGCCTAATCGCGAGCGCGTTCCAACCGAAGAATATCAAATCGGCGAACGGATTCGATGTTTCGTCAAAGCGGTTGAAAACGGTCCGCATGGTCCGGAAATTATTTTATCCCGGGCTGATCCGCAGTTCGTGATCAAGCTGTTTAAATTGGAAGTTTCGGAAATCAGCGACGGAACGATTGAGATTAAAGGGATCGCGCGTGAACCTGGTTTTCGCACGAAACTCGCTGTTTATACACGGGATGAAAAAGTGGATCCGGTCGGCGCGTGCGTCGGTTTGCGCGGACAACGAGTGAAGAACATCGTTCGTGAATTGAACAACGAAAAAGTGGATATCATCAAATGGGATCCGAATCCGAAAATTTTTATCGCCAATGCGCTTTCTCCCGCCAAACTCAAAGGTTTTGAGATGGACGAAACGCGGCATCGCGTAAAGATACTGGTCGCAGACGATCAGCTCTCTTTAGCCATCGGCAAACGCGGACAAAACGCGCGGCTGACCTCAAAATTGACCGGTTGGCAAATTGATATTGAACCGGAAGCCGTCGTGACCTTCGGTTTTGAAGAAAAGGTGGCGCAAGCGGTGCAAACCATTGCGGCCATTCCTGGAATATCCAAAGAACAAGCCGACAGTTTGGTTCACGCTGGATTTTTAAGTTTGGACGATTTATTGCAAGCTGAAGCGAGTGACTTGGAACAAATTGAGGCGCTGAAGGAGAGTGCGGCTGCCATTATTGAAGCGGCCAAAGCAGAAGCGACACGACGCAGTGAATCGAGCGGCGATTCCGCGCAACGTTCTGTAGCCTGAAAAATGAAAAACCCAATGTCAACGTGTTAGCCACATGAAGACTTTGAGGAATAGTTCGCAGAAAAAAAGTTATGCCCGTTCGTATTTACGAAATTGCAAAGAAGCTGGGAATCGAGAACAAGGAAGTTTTGGCGAAAGCCAAAGCTCTGGGCATAACTACTGCCAAGGTCCCATCAAGTTCGCTGGATAAAATCACCGCCGAATTTTTGGAGGAACAACTTGGCGGAATCAGAACCGCAGTTGCCACGACACCAGCGCCTGCTCCGGAACCAACCCCGTTATCTCCGCTTAAAATAACTTCGAAGCCTGTTGAAGTTCCCGAATTAACCAGGCCACTGGTCGAGGAAATCCCATCAACTGCTCCGGTTGAAGAGCCGGTCTCATTGACAACTTCGGTTGTGGTGGAACCTGATCTATTGCCTTCAGTCGTTAACGATGCACCACCCCCTCCCACGCCGCCTCCGCCGCCTCCAGGTCCGCAACTCGGCGAAAAAGTCGGCTTCATTCAGTTGCCGACCAGGCCAGCGCCAAGGACGAGTGAAAAAAGCTCGGGCGCAAAGGCTCCGCCAAACCGTTTCCAGCAAGGCGGACGTGGCGATTTCGTTCGCCGTGGAGATATTCGATCAGTTCCCAGCGGCAGCACGACGCCTGGTTCCCCGCAAATGCCGGGACGCCGACAAGAACCGCAGAAGCCGACGGTACCCAAATTTGTTCCGCCAACCACTGGCACTTTAATTACTCTGAAACCGCCGGTAATTGTTCGCGAACTTGCTGAGCAACTTAAGCGGAAACCGTTTCAATTGATTGCTGATTTAATGGAACTCGGCGTTTTCGCAAACGTCAATCAGTCCATTGACGAAGAAGTTGCTCAGAAAATTTGCGCGAAGTACGGCTTCCGTTTTGAAGTCGAAAAACGGGAACGCGGCGGAGGAATCGTCCACGCCCCGATCAAAAAAGTTGAACTGGACATCGACGATAAACCGGAAGAGATGAAACCGCGCGCGCCCGTGGTCACGATCATGGGTCATGTCGATCACGGCAAAACGAGTTTGCTCGACGTGATTCGTAAAGCCAATGTTGCCGCTGGAGAATCAGGCGGAATCACGCAGCACATCGGCGCTTACACCATTTCATTTCCGCACCCTGAACGAAAAGGTGAAGTCCAGCAGATCACTTTTCTCGACACGCCGGGTCACGCGGCGTTCAGTGCGATGCGCGCACGCGGTGCCAATGTCACCGACCTTGTGATTCTGGTTGTCGCCGCAAACGACGGCGTCATGCCTCAAACGCTCGAAGCTCTAAGCCACGCCCAAGCCGCGAAAGTCCCGATTCTGGTTGCGGTCAACAAATGTGATCATCCGAATGCGAATCCGATGAAAGTCCGGCAGCAACTTCAAGACAAAGGTCTCGTGCCTGATGATTGGGGTGGCGACACCATTTTCGTCGATTGCTCGGCCTTGACCAAGCAAGGCGTGGACAAATTGCTCGAAATGATTTTGCTTCAGGCGGATTTGCTCGAACTGAAAGCAAATCCAAATCGTCGCGCCAAAGGAAACGTCATTGAATCCGGTTTGGAACCCGGCGGCCCGACGGCCACCGTTCTGGTTCGCAAAGGAACTTTGCGCGTCGGCGACGTTGTCATTTGCGGACAGTACTGGGGCAAAGTTCGCGCATTGATCAACGAAGAGGGCGAACGGCTCAAAGTAGCCGGCCCATCCGTCGCGGTGAAATTGCTCGGACTGAACGGCGTGCCCGAAGCGGGTTTGGAATTTAGCTCTGTCGAAAACGAAAAGAACGCTCGTGATTTGGGCGAACAACGCTTTCTCGAAGCCCGGAAAATTGCCGGTGAAGCCCGCACGAAGGTCACACTGGAAACCCTCTTTGCCACGCTCGATGCCAATGCCTCAAAGATGCTCAAGGTTGTTGTCAAAGCGGATACGCAAGGCTCCGTCGAGGCGATTGTTGAAGCATTGAAAAAAATCGAGTCCGAAAAAGTTTCGCTTGAAATTATTCATAGCGCCGTCGGGACGATCACCGAATCCGACGTTTCACTCGCTTCCGCGTCGGACGCCATTATTCTTGGTTTCCACACGCGCATCGACAATGGAGTTTCCGACGCGGCGAAACGCGAAGGGGTGCAGGTCAAACTTTACGCCATCATTTACGAATTGATCGACCACGTAAAAGACGCGATGGCCGGGTTGCTTGACCCGATCAGCAAAGAAGTCGTCGTTGGTTCGGCAGAAGTTCGCAAACTTTTTGAATTGTCCAAAGGCGGCAATGTCGCGGGTTGCATGGTTTCCGCCGGAAGAATTGTTCGGGGAAAAGTTCGCGTCATGCGGCGCAAGGGTTTGATTTACGAAGGCGTGACGCAATCCCTGCGCCGGTTTCAGGACGAAGTCAACGAGGTTCGCGCCGGCATGGAATGCGGGATTCGGCTGGATGGCTTTAACGAGTTTCAGGTGGGCGACGCCATTGAATGCTACACCATCGAGAAGGTCGCCGCCGCCAAGCTTTAATTCTACTGAGTTTTATTATGTCCCTCCGACTCCAACGGGTTCGAGAACTTTTGAAACGCGAAATCGGCGAAGTCATCCGGCGCGAACTTCCAGTGGCGGAGGCTGGCTTGATCAACATCAACGACGTGATGGTTTCTGCCGATCTGCATTCCGCGCTCGTTTATGTCGGGATTTTTGGAACCGCCGAACAAAAAAAACGCGGCGCGGCGATGTTGCGCAAAGAACAAAAACGCATCCAAGGACTTGTCGGCAAAGCAATTATTCTCAAATACACGCCACGACTGCGGTTCGTCGTTACTGATTCCATCGAACGTGGTAATCGCGTTTTGGAAATTCTCGACGAACTCGACAAAACTTCACCGCAGGAACCAGAGCAACCGCAGGAATTCGAGGAATGAAATCTTATCCCCAGGTCGTCGGGCGAATCATCGAACAAATTCGCGAAAGTAAAAACATTTGTATCGTGGGCCACGTCCGGCCTGACGGCGATTGCGTCGGCTCGGAATTAGCGCTGGCTCTGGCGCTTAAAAACGAAGGGAAAAAAGTCACCTGTTGGAATGAAGATTCTGTTCCCGACAAACTTGCTTTCCTTGATGCAGACAAGTTATTTCAAAAACCAAAGCGCGGTTTAATGTTCGATTGCGTCATCGCCACGGATTGCGCCAGCTTCGAACGACTCGGAAAATGCGGAGCCGCCATCGAGAACAGAAAAGTTTTCATCAACATCGATCATCATCAAAGCAACACCCGTTACGGCGACATCAATTGGATTTCCGCGCGCGAAGCTTCCACTGGGGAATTGATTTTCAAACTTCTCAAAGCCGCTTCGTGGCCGATTACGCCAAAGATTGCGGATTGTCTTTTCACCGCTGTTTCGACCGACACCGGTTCGTTCCAATACGCGACGACCAAGCCGATGACTTACAACACCGCCGGCGAACTTGTGAAACGTGGCGCAAATCTCGCAAAAATTTGCGACGAAGTTTATCAATCGTATCCGATGTCGCGGGTACGGTTATTAAAACATCTCTACAATAAATTTCGCCTCACGCATAACGATCAGGTCGCGTATCTCTGGCTCAAGAAGAAGGATTTTTCCCGCACCGGCGCGGACACTTCAGAATCCGAAGGCTTGATCGATCACATTCGCGACATGCAACCCGTGGAAGTCGCCTGTGTTTTTGAGGAAATCGAGCCGGACTTAACACGCATCAGTTTGCGTTCGAAAAATGGAAAAGTGAATGTGAACGAAATCGCGGCGCAGTTTGGCGGCGGAGGTCACAAAGCTGCGGCAGGCGCGCGAATTTCTGGCAGCTCGCTCTCGACCCAACGCCGTGTCATCGGCGCAATTAAAAAGGCCCTCGATTCAGCCCGCTAATTTTCATGAATGAATTTGATTCCTTCGACGGCGCGGTCGTCATCGACAAACCCGCCGGCCCAACCTCGCACGATGTCGTCGATGCGATCCGCCGGAAATTTGGGATAAAAAAAGTTGGCCATTGCGGAACGCTCGATCCAAATGCCACCGGCCTTCTCATCATCGTTCTAGGAAAAGGAACAAAACTTTCCGAGAAATTAATGGGCGGTGACAAAGTCTATGAAGGCACAATGAAATTTGGCGAAACCACCGCAAGCTACGACGCCGATGGTGAACTCACCGGTTCCCTGCCCGTTCCGCCAATGACGCTCGACGAATTGAACGAAACCGCCGCGACGTTTCAAGGCGACCAGATGCAAATGCCGCCAATGGTTTCCGCAATTAAAGTTGGCGGAGTTCCACTCTACAAAATGGCGCGCAAAGGAATTGAAATCGAACGCAAGCCGCGCCTCGTTCGCATCTACAGTTTTCGTTTTTCAAATTACGAAGAACCCGTTGCGCAATTTCGCATCGGCTGCACCAAGGGAACTTACGTTCGCAGCATCGCGCACGACATCGGACAAAAACTCGGTTGCGGCGCGCATTTAAAAACTTTGCGGCGCCTCGTCTCGGGAAGTTTCGATGTGGCGAATGCAATTTCTCTGGACGATGTGTTGAAACTTTCTCCAAGTGAATTGGAAAAGCGCGTGATTCCCTTTCTCAAATTGGCAACGGCGGAGTAAATCGTTTCAAAGATGAACGTCATCCGCGCCGCCAACGAACTAAAACCCGGCTCGCGCAAAGTCTGCGTCGCCATCGGAGTTTTCGACGGCGTCCATCTCGGCCATCAACAAGTCATTCGCCAAACGATTTCTGACTCACGACAGCACGAAGCCGTTTCCGTCGTCGTCACATTCGATTGCCATCCCAACTCCGTCGTCGCGCCCGAACGCACGCCGCCCTTGATTTATCCGCTTTCCAAAAAACTTAGGGTGATTGAATCAATGGGGATCAACACCACGCTCCTCGTTCATTTCAACAAGGCATTCAGCCAGATTTCTGCGGAAGAATTTATTCGCGGACTTGGGCACGATTTCAAAAACATCCACAGCGTTTGCGTTGGAAGCAATTTCACTTTCGGACACCAACGACAGGGCAACGTCGAACTTCTAAAAAAACTTGGTAACGAACTGAAATTCGCCGTCCACGGACTCAGTGCTGTCGCACTTGATGGCGAGCGCGTCAGCAGCACACGAATCCGTGAAGCCATTCGCAACGGCAATTTGGATGCGGCCAGCCAGATGTT
>JBKJOA010000417.1:0-2995 GCA_046593365.1 Limisphaerales bacterium | reverse complement strand
CCAAGCAATTCATCACTTAACAAAGTGGATAAGCCGAGCGCGCCAAGCCCCATGCCCATTCTTTGTAAAAAATGTCGCCGCGAAAAAACAGGTGTCGCTATACAATTGTTGCAGGTTTCAAACATAACAAGGGAAGTTACAAATCACGTTAAACATCTGGGTTGTTGCACAATATACAACATTGTGCTTGGAACCAGATTGAATGACGGGCAGACGACTGACGAAGTTACAGCGTGACCGCAAAACGGCTGGTCGTGCTAGTCGGCGATGACCATATCCATGTCGCGCGTGTAGTAAAGAATCCTCCCGCAATTGGGGCAAGTGACCAATTCTTCCTCGCGCCGACACGACAAAATAATTTGCGTAGGAAATTTCATGTGGCATCCGCCGCAAACTCCGTGCTGAATGCCGACGACGACATTCTCGCCCTTGTTTTTCAGGAGCCGTTCGTAGCGGGAACGGGCGCTCTCGTCCACCGCCGAGGCCAACTCTTCGCGATTGGTTAATAACTGGGCGAGTTCCTTTTTCAGGTTTTCTTCGCGGCCATTCAAATCGGCAATCTGTCCATCCAGATGCTTTTTCGCTTCGGTTGCGGATTGCGCGGCGACGGTCACTTCCTTTTGCGCGACCTCCGCTTGTTCCATCAACTCAATCTGTTTGTCTTCCAGTTTTGTGATCGCGGCCTTGCATGATTCCATCTCGTGGCCAATCGCGCGGAACTCCTCGTTCTTTTTCGTCTGAAATTGTTGGACGGAATATTTCTCAATTTTTTGCTTTTGCGCTTCGGCCTCAAGCTCGAGATCTTTGCGCTGCGATTCAATGACTTTCACCCGTAATTTCGCGCCATCGAGGCTGGCTTGAGTTTGGGCGACGCGTCCTTGCAAGAGTTGCTTTTGCGGCTCGACGCGCGCCAATTCGTCTTTGACGTGAGCAATTTTGCGGTCGCGATCCTGGAGAATGAGAAGTTTTTCTATGGCTTCAAGCATTGATAAATCCGATTTCTAAAAGACGTTATCGGTCGAATTCTGGCAAGTCAATGCGCGGTTGGGAAAGTGGGTCTGTTTGGATCAAGCGATGGGCGGGTGTCCTCGCGAGCCGTCATTTACCGAAAAGGAATTGCTGCGGCTCGTCAGGAACCTCGCCCCACCAAACGGACCCACTACCCGCGGTTGATGTCCACGTCCCGCGCCTAAAAATCTTTTTTAAACTTTCGCAAAATGTGCGCCAAAACCGTTCCCGCTATCATTGCAATTAAATAGCCATAAGGCAGACCGCTGGCCAGCAAACCAACCAACAGCACGATGAATAAATCCGATTTTGCCGCGCTCACGTCACGGATCAAAAGCATCAAAGCAATTCCTTCAAAGAACAGGATCACACCAAGAATCGGCATGGGGAAAACTTGAATCATATTTTGAAAACCGTCGCTGAAGAAAAATCCGAGGGTTAAATAAAGTGTGCCATATATGATGACCGACCCGCCCGTCCGGGCACCAAATGAATAATGGCCGGCCAACCCGCCGGAGCCATGACAGGTTGGAATTCCGCCCAGAAACGGGTTAACCAAATTCATGAATGAGTAAGTGAAGCTGATTTTGCGCAGGCTCGGCGCGTGATCTGGAAATAAATCGTGCGCCGTTTGCCTGGCCGCGAGAATGGAATTTCCAATCGACAGCGGGACTTGGGGCAATGCGAGCAGCAAGAATCCAGCGATGATGTTGTTCCATTGCAGCGTATGGATTTGCGGTACATGAAAACCGATCTGCTGCGTGGCTGAATACAAATCAAAGTGCAGGCGAAAAATGGAGTAACCCGCGCCAAGGATCAGAATAAAAAGTGCCGCAGGATATTTTCTATTTCCATAAAGCAGAAGGCTGATCACGAAAGCAATTGCAGCCAGCCAGTAGCCGCTGAAACCTTCGCGTTGGATGTAATCTTTCAGCGCCAGGTTCGTGAGTTGAAGTCCCAGACCGAATTGAATTCCGCGCACCACGATTTTGGGGATGACACGCCCAAGCCAATTGACCAGTCCAGTAACGGTCAACAGTAACATCGTCACCCCGATCGCGAAACCGCCGCCGTAAAGAATGTCACTGGTAATTCTGTTAGCCCCCGCCGCTTGAGCAATGACCATGACCGCCACCGCTTTGAGTGGCTGAACCGGCATCGGGAGACGGTAAACCAATCCGGTGAAAATTTGCATCGCGCCGTAAACAATTAAGACGCTCGCGGCATCCAGGCCAGCGGCCAGGATCATTCCAACGACGAGCGGCAAATCCGTCCCGATATCACCGAACGCGCCCGCCAACTCGTTGCGATCAAAGCGAATTGTCCCGCGCGATCGCGAGGGCTTTTCTAAAGTTTGGATGGGCGGCTCCAGTTTGTTCATATCGCCGGGAACTTTTTCAACAATTTTCGGCCAAAGGAAAGATCGAATGTGAGCGGGACAGGAACGCGTTTATTAACAACACCGCGCGCCGATTTCAGACGCCTGTTTTAAGTTGCGGCGCTGGAGTTTCCCGTGCCGTTTTTATTTATTCTCTTTGAGCCAGGCGCGAACTTCATCATGGTTGCCCGTCATCATCAGCCGGAACCTGTTGGGCCGGATGAAAAGGAAGACCACGCGCAGATCGCGGGAGATGCGAAATTCAAAGAAGGATTTTCCCATGGGGCGCCCTTCAAGCCCGACATGTCCGTGCGGTTTGCCAAAGCTTTCGCAAAGTCCCTTGAGCCGTGAGTTGATCTGTCCTAGGTCGGAATCGCTGCGATGTTGGGCCCAACGTTTCCAACTCGTGCCAAGTTCAACCACGAAGGCTCTTGGCGGTTTCGTCCCAGCGGGTGACTTTTTCATTCCTGGTTTTTTTGATGATGTTTTTTGCGATGCGCTCCATCTCCTCCGGTTCGATTCCGTATTCGGTGAAAGCGTAATCGTCGCTGTAAACTTCGACCGGCCGCAATGCGATGATCTTGCCGGTGGCGGAATGAACAATGCCGA
>JBKJOA010000258.1:0-4665 GCA_046593365.1 Limisphaerales bacterium | reverse complement strand
AAACCTGAAAGCGAATTGCCATCGTTCCTCGCATCAATCCTGCCGGTGCTGTTGCCTATCATCCTCGTCTCAACCGCCTCGTTTTTGGCCGCGTTTGGTTTCAAGGAAAAGATGGGCGCTTTCTACACGGTGCTTGAATTCATCGGTAATCGAAACATTGCGTTGTTAATTGGTGCGTTGCTGGCCATGGCCCTGGTGGCACGACAACCGCGGCAAAAAGTTGGATTGGCAACCTTGCTTGGTCCCGCCTTGGAAACAGCGGGAGTCATTATTTTGATCACCAGCGCGGGCGGCGCATTCGGGCTGATGCTGAAACATGCCGGTGTGGGAGAAGCCATCCGAACCGCCGCAACCGGTCGCGAAATTAATTTGATTCTGCTCGGCTGGGGTGTGGCGCTGATCATGAAATTTGCCCAGGGTTCCGCGACCGTCTCGATGTTGACGACCGCCGCGATGATGGTCGGCGTAATGCAAGGAACCGAGTTGCCGTATCACCCGATGTATTTGTTCGTGGCGATTGGTTTCGGCGCGCTTGGATTTTCGTGGATGAATGACAGCGGTTTTTGGGTCATCAGCCGGTTGAGTGGTTTCACGACCAAAGAAGCTTTGCGCACCTGGACGGTGCTGGCATTAGCGATGTCGGTGTTTGGTTTGTTCGAAACGCTGCTGATGGCGACGATATTTCCCTTCAAATGAGTTTGGTCAACGCGGACGCACGAGCATTTCCTCGACAATGACGTGGGGGGGGAGGTTGATGCAGAACAGTGCGCAATTCGCTACGTCCTCAGCCCGCATCATTTTTGCACGAGCTTCAGCGTCGGGCGGATGAGGGCGTCTTGTTAGAAGCGGCGTGTCGATGTCGCCGGGAAAAATGGCGCAGGCACGAATTCCATGGGCGCGTTCCTCGGCATTGATGCTTTGGTTGAGTCCGGCGAGTCCGAATTTGCTCATGACATAGGCGGGACCTGCTTTGGGCGACGCTTGTTTGCCGGCGTCAGAAATAATGTTGATGATTGTCCCGCTTTTGCGCGCGTGCATCTGAGGGAGAAATGCCTGCACGCAATAGTACGCGCCGTTGAGATTGGTGTTGATCATCGCGTGATAATCGTCGAGCGAAAGAACGTTTAGCAATCGGTTGGGCGCATTCGTCCCGGCAGCGTTGACAAGGAGTTCAATTTCGCCGAATTGCGCGAGAAGACGTTTTGCCATTTCGGCCACGGCAGAAGGATCTCCGATGTCGCAAGGAGCGATGATGAAACTCTCGGTGGACAATCCAGAAAGTTTTGCGGTTTCCTGAAGCGGTTCCTCGCGACGACCCACAATGGCGATGCGCCATCCTTGTTGCGCGAGTTGCAACGCGATGGCGCGCCCGACACCGCTGCCTGCCCCGGTGATTATTGCGGATTTTTTCATAAATACTTTAGTAGCGGCGTCTCAGCAGAGCGCCGTTTTTTTAAATTTATTTGCGGCGCTCTGCCGAGACGCCGCTACGCTGTTTCTAAAGCTCCACCCACTGCCGCGTCTCCGCAGATTTCACCGCTGCATCCATCACGGCCTGCGCACGCGCGCCGTCATGAAAACTCGGAGTGCATGGACGCCCGTTGCGAATCGCATCCACAAATTCCCAAGCCTGATCGTAACGAAATGTGACCAGCGGATCGCCGTCGGAAAAATCGCGTGGAGAGCCGGGAGTTTTCCAAAATTCTTTGGGTGCCTCGATGGTCTCCAAGCCCGATCCACCGACCCGTCCCATCTGCAATTTGTTCCATTCGCCGGTGATGAAAACGAAGGAGCGTTCTGAGCCGTTGATTTCCACGTAATCGAGACTGCGCCAGCTTTCGTTGCGACCGCTGGCGAGTTTGCTGCTTTCGAGAACTCCGGTCGCGCCATTTTTAAAATCCGCGAGAATCGAAACACAATCATCCAGATCGTTTCGCTGCCCACCGCGAACGGGATGAACAATTTTCATATTCGCGACCAGACGTTTCATCGGCCCAACGAGTAGATGCGCAAAGTCAATTCGGTGACTCAACATGTCGCCGAGTTCGCCTGAGCCAGAAAGTTTCTTCACCTGCCGCCAGCCAAGTCCGCGCGTTCCCCAATCCTGCAAACGACAGGAACGATAATGATACGGCTGACCGAGATCCCCGCGTTGCACGAGATGAGAAAGATAACGCATCGCGGGTACGAACCGGTAAGTGAACGCCGTCATGTGCCGCACACCCGCTCGATCCGCGGCCTCCGACATGGCGTCAGCGTCGGCGTAATTTAACGCCAGTGGTTTTTCGCACAAAACATGTTTGCCGTTCGCGATTGAATCCAATGCGATTTGCGCGTGCGTGAAGTTGGGTGTCGCGATTATGACCGCATGCACGTCTTCACGTTCCACGATTTCTTCATGGCGTGGGGAAGTAATATTGACACCTGTTTGCTGACGTGCTTTTTCAAGAATGACCGCGTCGCTGTCGCAAAGCGCAACGACTTTCACATCAGGGCATAAGGCGAGTCCGGGCCAATGGTTTTGCAGCGCAATACTTCCGCAACCGATGATGGCGATATTCAGCATGTTCAGGATTCACCGCAGGAATTACGGGAAATCATTCAGTAAAGTGAGGGGATGCTCGCCATCCTTGCAAGCGGATTCCCGCTTTTCAATCGCCAGTTGGTGCATTAGCTTTCGGCCACTTAATGCCCAGCGTATTTATCAAAACCTACGGATGCCAGATGAACGAGCGTGACTCGGAGGCTGTCGCGGCCCAACTCGTTTCCAAGGGTTATTGTCTGGCGCAAACCGAAGCGGTGGCGGACGTAATCCTGCTGAACACATGCAGCGTTCGCGACATGGCCGAGCAAAAAGCCATTAACAAAATGGAAAACCTGGCAGGGCAATTTCGCAAGACGCGCCCGGATGTCGTTCTCGGTTTCATGGGTTGCATGGCGCAAAGCCGCGGCCAGCAACTCATCGATAAATTGCCCGATGTCGATCTCGTTCTCGGCACGCAAAAATTTCATCGCGCCGCTGAATACCTCGACGAAATTCTTTCCGGAAAGCGCGACAAGGTTGTGGATGTCGCCGAGGAAAAAGGGAGCGAAGCCACGATCAAAGAACATATTTTTTCTGGCAATGCCAAAGACAGATCCGTCAGCGCATTTGTCAGTATCATGCAAGGCTGCAATCAATACTGCACTTTTTGCATCGTGCCTTACACACGCGGGGAAGAACGCAGCCGCACGATTCCCGATATCGTTGCCGAATGCCGCGAACTCGTCGCACGCGGCGTAAAAGAAATAACTTTGCTCGGCCAGATCGTGACCAGTTTCGGAAAGCGCGACATCCAAGTTCGAGATGGAAAATCCACTTTCGTGCAATTGCTCGAAGCCGTTCACGAAATTGACGGCGTGAAAAGGATTCGTTTCACCTCGCCACACCCAAAAGGTTACGGCGACGATTTGACGGAAGCTTACGGACGCATGTCAAAGCTTTGCGAGAGCGCTCATCTTCCCTTGCAAAGCGGCAGCAATCGGCTTCTGAAGTTGATGCATCGCGGCTATACCCGCGAACGCTTTTTGGAGATCGTGGAGAAACTCCGGCGCGTCCGTGCCAACATCGGACTTACCACTGACATCATCGTTGGTTTCCCCGGTGAAACCGAAGCAGATTTTGAAGAAACGCTCTCGCTCGCTCGCGAAGTCGAGTTCGACAACGCCTACGTTTTTAAATATTCCCAGCGCAAAGATACTCCCGCCGCAACGATGCCCGATCAAATTCCACAAGAGCTAATCGAGAAACGGCACACTCGCCTGCTGAATTGCATCAACGCCATTGCCGGGAAAAAATACGAGAGCTTTGTCGGTCGTCAAACCCAGATTCTGGTCGAGGGAGCGAGCAAAAAAAATCCCGCACGCATGACCGGCCGCACGCGCTGCAATAAAATTGTCGTGTTCGATGGAGGTGAAAGGCACCGTGGCCAAATCATGGACCTGAAGATTGAGCGCGCGGGGAATTTCACGCTTTATGGCGACCCTGCCATCCTGAACGTCAATTAACCTGTGTATCGCGTTTCCTTGAAATTCAGTTTGTCTTTTCCGTCCTTCGTGTTCTCCTAAACAAATTATGCAGATGAAACTTTCGACGTTGGCAATTTTCCTCGGGTCATTGACCGCGTTAATTAATTTATTCGGGTTGTTGAAACCGGCGGAATTCGGCGCGGCGTTGCGGAAATTCCCTCGCTCCATTCCGCTCGGCTATTTGCTGGTCCTGTCTGGCACGGCCTGGTTCGTCTGGAATTTGAAACAGGAATCCATTTCCGATTTCGAATCGCTGAAACCAATCCTCTACGGACTCTTTATTGCCGTCGGCGTGGGAACCTGCATTTTCGTGAAAGATTTTCTCGCCGTGCGCGGCATCGCCATCGTGATGTTGTTGCTCGCGAAATTGATGGTGGATACAGGCCGCCCTCGGCTCGGCGACACTCCCTGGGTTCTGGTCATGCAAACCTGGGCTTACGTTCTTGTGGTCGCCGGGATTTGGTTCACGGTTTCACCCTGGCGCATGCGTGATCTGCTCAATTGGGGGACGGCTACGGAACAAAGAGTTAGGCTCACCAGCGGTTTACGTCTTGCGTTTGGATTATTGGTCGTCGCGCTGGGCCTGACTGTTTTTTA
>JBKJOA010000220.1:0-9214 GCA_046593365.1 Limisphaerales bacterium | reverse complement strand
AATTGAGAACGTTCGAACGACGTTTCAAATCCATCCGGGAAACGAATGATAAACTTTTCGCCTGCGACGGCTGGCGTCCGCGTCACGATGCCGACCGCGCCGCGCGGATGGACGAGGGAATTCTTCGTGCCGCGCACTTCGATCTGCGCAACGACTTGTGTCCCGGCAGGAATGTTGTCGGATTGATGCGACATCTCGTGCGGACGCTAAAGAGTTTCGTCGGGAGATTCCAGTTCCGTTGTGTCGTTTGATTCAACGGTTAAATGATTTTCGACACCTCACCCCGGCCCTATCCCCGTTTGAGGCGGAGAGGGAGTTTGAAGTTGGCGGAGCGCGGGTCTGTGACCCGCAGCGGCTTAAACAAGCAGAAGTATTCAAATGGGTGATGACGTTGTGGAATATTCGCACCGACTGCGGCTCACAGAGCCGCGCTCCAAATCAAACTGACCCCAGAAGGAGAAGTTGATTGAGTGGATGAGCGGTTTCGATTAAAAAACTGAGAAATTTATTGTTGATGTCCTGAAGCCGCTTGCTCGTTCGTCGTATCAATGAGAACGATATGTTTTAACCGGTGACGGACGAGTTGAGTCGGGAGAATTCTGGTATGAAGGCAGACCAAAGCAAACGCGACGCAAACGGCAGGTTGAAGAACGGCGTGTTCAAGGAGTATTACAAGGACGGCACGCTGGCCTGCGTCGGAAAGTTCCGCGACGGCGAGAAGGTTGGCGAGTGGAAATACTATTTGCGCAATGGAGTGCTGAAAGCGATCGGCAAATTTTCCGACGGCAAGATGACTGGCGCATGGAAATGGTATCGCGAGAATGGGGAATTGATGCAGACCGGCTCGTTCGTTAAAGAAAAGAAATCGGGCGTGTGGAAGCGTTACCATCCCAACGGCGCGTTATATGACGAGGGCGAGTTCACCGACAATCAAAAGATTGGAGAGTGGCGCGTTTATGACGCCACGGGCAAATTGATCAAAACCAACAAACACAAATACAAATAGGAGAAACCCATGAACAAAGTCCGAGTATTGGTTGGCACAAAGAAGGGTGCATTCATCCTGACAGCGGATGGCAAGCGCCAGAATTGGGAAGTCAGCGGCCCGCACTTCGCGGGTTGGGAAATGTATCACCTGAAAGGTTCGCCGGTTGATCCGAATCGCATTTACGCGTCGCAAAGCAGCGGGTGGTTTGGGCAGATCATTCAGCGTTCCGATGACGGCGGAAAAACCTGGGAGACTCCCGGAAGCAGTCCGGCGGATTTAGTTGGCCCGGAAGGAATGCCAAAAGCCGAGAGCAACAAATTCGTGTACGATGGCGAAGTCGGCACGCACAAGTGGTATGACGGCACGCAACATCCGTGGGAGTTCAAACGCGTCTGGCATCTCGAACCGTCGCTCACGGATCGCGACACGGTTTTCGCTGGAGCGGAGGACGCGGCGTTGTTCAAAACGACGGATGGCGGGAAAAATTGGAAGGAACTTTCCGGCCTTCGCCACACGAAAGGGCAACTCTGGCAACCGGGCGCGGGCGGAATGTGTTTGCACACGATTTTGCTCGACCCGAAAAATCCGGAGAGGATTTACATCGCGATTTCAGCGGCGGGCGCGTTTCGCACGGACGACGGTGGCAAAACCTGGAAACCGATCAATCGCGGATTGAAATCGCAGTACGAACTTCCCGATCCCGATGCGGAAGTCGGCCATTGCGTGCATCGCATTGCCATGCATCCAGCGCGACCGGAAACGCTCTTCATGCAGAAACATTGGGACGTGATGCGGAGCGACAACGCGGGTGACGAATGGCGCGAAGTGAGCGGGAACTTGCCGAGCGATTTCGGTTTTCCCATTGATGTCCACGCGCATGAACCGGAAACGATTTACGTTGTGCCCATCAAGAGTGATTCAGAACATTTTCCGCCCGAGGGAAAATTGCGCGTGTATCGCAGCCGGACCGGCGGCAACGAGTGGGAAGCGCTCTCAAAAGGTCTGCCGCAAAACGATTGTTATGTGAATGTTTTGCGCGACGCAATGGCCGTGGACTCACTCGAACCATGCGGTATCTATTTCGGCACGACTGGCGGACAGGTTTACGCTTCAGCCAACAGCGGCGACACCTGGAATCCGATTGTTCGCGACCTTCCGGCAGTTCTGTCGGTGGAAGTCCAGACACTGTGATGATCCGCGTGGAACTCCCTTATCACTTGCGTACGCTTGCGCGCGTTGACGGCGAAGTGCAGCTTGAAGTCGAAAATCCGGTCACGGTCCGCTCGGTGCTCGACGCGCTCGAAGCTCGCTACCCGGCGCTGCGCGGGACAATTCGCGATCACGGCACGTTGAAGCGCCGACCGTTTGTCCGGTTCTTCGCCTGCAAAGAAGACCTTTCACATGAAGCGCCTGAAAACCAATTGCCCGAAGCAGTGGTCTGTGGCGCAGAGCCGTTCCTGATTGTGGGGGCAATGGCAGGAGGTTAAATCCGACGAAATATTCTGATCAACAAGAATACCAACACTTATAAAGTCTATGTCGAAAAAACCCATCCTGAAAATCATCCTCATCGCAATCCCTGTGGTCATCGTCGTTTTCCTTATGGTTGTGGCGATGCAACCGTCGGGCTTCAGCGTCGCACGATCCTTGGTCATCGCCGCACCACCGGATGCTATTTTTCCACACGTAAACGAACTCAAGAAATGGGAGGCGTGGAATCCTTGGGGGAAAATAGATCCAGCGATGAAGCTAACCTACGAAGGTCCGGCTTCCGGCGTTGGTGCTGCTTACGCATGGGTCGGCAATAATCAGGTCGGCGAAGGCCGCATGACCATCACCGAGAGCCGGACGAACGAGTTGGTCCAGTTCAAACTTGAATTCTACAAACCAATGGCCGGTGTCAGTGCCGCAGAATTCACCTTCAAGCCCGAAGGCAATCGGACCACCGTCACTTGGACCATGAACGGCAAAAACAACTTCCTCGCCAAAGCCATGTGTATGTTCATGAACATGGACAAAATGATCGGCGGGCAATTTGAAACAGGCCTGGCGGATTTGAAATTGGTGGCGGAAGCGGCAGGCAAAAACTAGCAATGACTCTCACAAACCGGAATTGCATCCACTTCAACCATCAAAAAAATATGAAAATCGCCGTGATTATTGTTCGCATCTTGATGGGGCTAATGTTCCTGTTCGCCGCCATCGCTGTCCTTTTCAAACTCGCGCCGCAACCGGAATTAAAAGGCGGGGCCAAACTTTTTATGGAGGGAATGGTGGCGTCAGTTTATCTGATGCCGCTGCTGAAGATCACCGAACTTCTGTGTGGAATCGCTTTTGTTTCAGGCCGGTTTGTTCCGCTCGCCACGGTAGTGATCTTTCCCATCACCCTAAACATTTTGTTCTACCATGTATTTCTGGCACCGGAAGGTTTGCCCGTGGCGATAGCAATTCTCCTGGGAAATTTATTCCTGGCCTACGCCTGCCGGAAAAATTATGCGACACTGCTGGCCGCGAAATAACTTTAAGGTGAGTACGAAAGTTTACTCCCTGATTGAAAGGGCCGAAGGCCCACAAGATAATAGCCCAAGGCAAGCGAAGCGTCGCCTTGGGTTCACGTCAAAAACCAACCAAGCCCTGTAATGGCGAAAGAAATCTTACGCCCGTTTTAGCTACCTGATGCCGAGGGTGAGTGCTTCCGCTTTCGGCGGCAATGGTCTGGGCGCAACTCAGTGGCGGCGCGTCCACGGGCGATCTCCGCTCGCGCGGAATTTACTAAGTCACCCTGCCGTTGAGGAGACCTCTGCCGCTCTTACAGGGTAAGTTTCGATTGAGCACGGGAATCGTTTCGGTTAAGAAGCCGTCCGTGAATCAGTCGGAAACGAGCAGCCGGGAACCACAGGAAGTCTCCCAAGTGGTCGAACATCTTTTCCGCCATGAGGCGGGCAAGATGGTGGCCACGTTGACGAGGATTTTTGGGATTGAGCATCTCACCTTGGCCGAAGACGTGGTTCAGGAAGCGCTCGCTCGCGCCTTGCAGACTTGGCCGTTTTACGGCGTGCCGAAAAATCCTGCTGCGTGGATTATGCGGGCTTCGCGCAATCTCGCACTGGATACCGTCCGCCGGGAAAAATTTTTTCGCGACAAAGAACCCGAAATCATCGCAACTCTTGAACAGTGGCCGACCAGCATCGTCGTCGGCAACGCGCCGCTGCTCGAAAACGAAATCCAAGACGACCGCTTGCGAATGATGTTCGTGTGCTGTCATCCGCGCATCTCGCAGGAAGACCAGGTGGCTCTGGCATTGAAAACACTCTGCGGTTTCAGTCCGGCGGAAATCGCGAAGGCATTTCTGACCACCGAGGCCGCCGTCGCTAAACGACTCACTCGGGCGAAGCAAAAAATTCGCGACGCCCAGATACGGTTCGAGATTCCCGAAGGCGAGGAACTGGCGCGGCGTTTTGGGGGCGTTTTGCAATCGCTCTACTTGTTATTCAACGAAGGTTACAAAGCTTCCAGCGGCGAAAAACTGGTTCGCGAAGAAATCTGTCACGAGGCGATTCGCCTGACAAATTTGTTGGCGGAACATCCGCTTGGAAATCAGCCGAAGACTAATGCGTTGCTGGCATTGATGCTGTTGAATGCCGCGCGCATTCCGACTCGTGTGGATGGCGATGGAAATTTACTTCGCCTCCAGGAACAGGACCGGACGCGCTGGGATCAGCCGCTGATCGCACGCGGTATGTTTCACTTCGCGCAGTCGGCAACCGGCGACGAGATCACCGAGTATCATCTTCAGGCCGGCATCGCGGCGTGCCATTGCGCGGCAAAAAATTATGAATCCACCGACTGGCCGCAAATCCTGTCGCTCTATGACCGCCTTCTTGAACGGGATGGTTCGCCAGTCATCGCATTAAACCGGGCGGTTGCGCTCGCCGAAGTAGAGGGACCACGAGCGGGGATTGCCGCCGTCGATGCGATTCAAAATCTGCACTCGCTTGAATCTTATTACCTGCTTTACGCGGTGTTGGGTGAATTCGAGTCGCGCTTGAATCACTCACCTGCTGCCGCGGCCCATTTCCGAAAATCCCTGCAACTGGCGGAAATCAAATCAGAGCAAGTGTTCTTGTCGAAGCGACTCCAAGCCTGCGAAGATCAAAGTCGCGCCTGAATTTCCTTTCACGTCCCGCTGGGGCGCGAGTAAATTTTTCCGTATGTCTGAGCAAATCACGACTGACATTTTAATTCTGGGAACAGGCGGCGCGGGCTTGATGGCAGCGCTTCATGCCTATTGGCGCGATCCACTCCAGAAAATTCTCCTCGTTTCAAAAGGGATGCTTGGGAAAAGCGGTTGCACCCGCATGGTGCAAGGCGGTTACAACGTCGTGCTGAATGAAAAAGATTCCGTGCAGGCGCATTTTGAAGACACGGTGCGCGGCGGCGGATTTTTAAACGATCAGGAATTGGCGTGGACGCTGGTCGAAGACGCACCGCGCATCGTCAAGGAATTAGAAAATAAAATCGGTTGCATGTTTGACCGTGCGCTGGATGGACGGATTCATCAAAAAGCTTTTGCCGGACAAACCTTTGATCGCACCGTTCATGTTGGCGATTTGACGGGCATTGAAATAATGTCGCGCTTGCGCGACCAAATTTTTGCCACCGACATTCCTTGTCTTGAAAACACTCGCGGTTTGGAACTGCTTACCTCTGCTGAAGGCAACCG
This sequence comes from Limisphaerales bacterium, assembly GCA_046593365.1. Taxonomy (GTDB): domain Bacteria; phylum Verrucomicrobiota; class Verrucomicrobiia; order Limisphaerales; family CANJXF01; genus CANJXF01. The sequence goes on along the minus strand of JBKJOA010000220.1, from coordinate 3,503 downwards.
CGTTATCGGCGCAGTGCTTCTCAATATTGAAACCGGCAAATTCATCACCGTTAAAAGCAAAGCTGTCATTCTCGCCACCGGCGCTGGCCCACTCATGTATCAACGTTCCGCGTGCGCTCAGGAAAAATCCTGCGACGGAATCGGGATGGCGTTTCGAGCAGGCGCGCATCTGATGGACATGGAGATGGTGCAGTTTCATCCAACCGGCTTGGTTGTTCCCGGTTCGCGATTGAACGGCGCATTGCTTGAGGAAGGTTTGCGCGGCGCGGGCGCGCATTTATTCAACGGTAAAGGCGAGCGTTACATGGAACGTTACGATCCCGAAAAAAAAGAACGCTCAACCCGTGACCGTGTTTCGCGCGCCGGTTTTTTGGAAATCGCAGAAGGCCGCGGCACGGAAAACGGCGCAGTGCTCATTGATGTGACCCACCTTGGCGCGGAATTCGTTGAGAAAAATTTTACCGGAATGCGTGACCGCTGTTTGCGCATTGGGTATGACCTCGCGCGCGAACGTGTTGAAGTTTGTCCCACGGCACATTTCAACATGGGCGGCATCCGCATCAATCGTGACGGGGTGACAAATCTCGAAGGACTTTTTGCGGCTGGCGAAGATGCGGCGGGCGTTCACGGCGCAAATCGTCTTGGTGGAAATGGCGTGGCGGAATCGACCGTTTTTGGTGCGCGTGTCGGTGATTTTGTCGCGAACTGGGTCAAACAAAGCAAACATGACGAAGTGCGGCGCGAACAAATCGTTACCGCGCAAAACGGGGCTACCCAATTCCTTGAAAGCAAAGGCGAAAGCCCCTGGTGTTTGCGCCAAGATCTTGGCAAAACGATGTGGGACAAAGTCGGCATCGTGCGTGACGGCAAAAAATTAGAAATGGCCCTGATTGAGATCGGGGACTTGCAAAAACGTGCTGAAAAAATGGCTGCTTTCGGAGGACGCGTTTTCAATCTGACCTGGCAGCAAGCTTTGGATATGCGCAATTTGTTGACTGCATCCGAGCTTATCGCCCGAGGGGCATTGTTGCGCGAGGACAGTCGCGGTGCGCATTATCGCGACGATTTCCCGCACACCAATAACAACTCGTGGCTGAAAAATATCTATCTCGCTCGAGACGGTGAAAAAGTGAAAAGTTGGACGGAATCGGTGAAGTTGACGAAATTAAAGCCATAGTGAAAATGTTAAATGTTCGCCAGGATCGGCTTCGAATATTTCTGAACTTTTGGAATTATCAGAGCGCAATACGAATGTCTCTGTATCATTAAAATTGGAATTATGTTTTTGACAAACAATCGTGCCACGCGGCCAAAAGTGGCCACATCAGCATTCGTTGTTTGTGAACAGCATAATCCCAAGTAAAATAGCAAAAATTGGGCGCTGCGAAAAATCCGACCCAGGCTTACTACAATTTTAGTATGGGGAGCGTGGACACGACCTAATAGCGGCACAGTGCCTCCTCAGTGATTTTTTCCGTTTCAGTAGATGCTTCTTTGATAAACGCCGCGCGCTTGACGTTCATTTGCTCGCGCTTACAATCCCGCAATTGCATGAGAGTCTCTCGCTTTGTTTTTGCAGTTTTGCTCTGTACCGCCGGATTTGCGCAAGCCGCGCTCGTCAATGGAATCAATGCCGTCGTAAACGACACGGTCATCACTTACGACCAGGTCGAGCGTGGGATCGCGCCGATCGCTGATGGACTGTTTCGGCAATATCGCAACCAACCGCAGGTTCTGGAAGAGCGATTAAAGCAACTCCGGGCAGATCAGATGGAGGAATTAGTGGAGCGACAATTGATTTTAAATGAATTCAAAACGGCGGGATACAAGTTACCGGAAACTTTTATTGATGACGCGATTCGGGAAGAAATTCGCAAAAATTTTTATGGAGACAGCGCAAAGTTGACCAAAACGTTGCAGTCGGAAGGGATGACCAAGGAGGCTTTCCGCCAACAACAACGTGAAAGAATTATTGTCCGATACTTGAGCGAACAGAATATTTCATCACAGAAAATTTTGATTTCTCCGTTCAAAATCGAAAAATATTACACGGAAAATCAGGAACGATTCAAAGTCGGCGATCAGGTGAAGCTGCGCATGATTGTGTTAAACCAGGCTTCAAGCGCCGAGCCAGGTCGAGCAAAACAATTGGCGCAAGAGGTTTTGAAGAAAATCGAAGAAGGAGCACCGTTTGCCGAGATGGCGACGATTTATTCGGAAGGCGCGCAGAAGGCAGAAGGCGGCGATCGCGGCTGGGTGGATCGGGACCGCACCGATCTGAAAAAGGAATTAGCGGATGCAGCATTCGCATTGAAGGCGGGGCAGCTCAGCGGAGTGATTGATCTGCCGGAAGGTTGTTACCTGATGTTGGTGGAAGAGGCGCGACCCGCTCACGTTCGTCCGCTGGATGAGTTGCGCGCAGATATTGAATCGACTTTGAAAGCACAAGAATCAGCCAACCTGCGGAAGCAATGGATCGAGCGGCTCAGGAAAAAATCATTCGTGCGCTACTACTGAGGTCAGGCGCGAATCAATCGCACGTCGCTACGCCGATGATTCGAGAATCAACTTTTGGAAACTTAAATTGCCATGACTGGTTGGATCGCAATTTCTCTTGGTGACGTGACTGGCATTGGCCCCGAAGTAACCCTGAAAGCGCTCGCGGCTGAAAGCCAGTCCGATGATTTTCACTATCTGCTGATTGGTGATGTGGAGTTGACCCGCCGCCTGAATGACCAGCTTGGTTTGCAACTGCCCCTGGTCAATTACGAATGTAAGAATGACAACGGTCGTTTTTGTTTGCATAACCCATCGCCTGAAACGCTGCCGACTAATTTAACGACCGGTTCTCCTGCGGTGGCGCGAGCAGCGATTGCGTGGTTGACCGATGGAGCGCAGCGCTGTTTGCGAATGGAGGCAGATGCCTTGGTAACCGCACCGGTAAATAAAGAGGCAATTTTGCGGAGCGGACAAGCGTTTATCGGGCAAACGGAGTTTCTCTCGGAACTGGCGGGCACAGACCAGACAGCGATGATGCTGTTGGGCCACGATGATCGCGGTCGCTGGCTTCGGGTGGCTTTGGCAACCACGCATTTGCCCCTGAAGTTTGTCGCCGCACAATTGCGTGCGGACAAAATAGATTTGGCGATCACTCTGTCGGCCAAGGCGTGTCGAGATCTCGGGTTGGAGCGTGCGCGAATTGGGGTTTGCGCGCTCAATCCACACGCAGGCGAAGGCGGGCAATTGGGCACGGAAGAAAACAATTTGATTACTCCCGTCGTGCAAGGAGCCAGAGCAAAAGGTTTGGACGTTGATGGTCCGTTCGCGGCGGACTCTCTTTTTTATTACGCATACCACGGAAATTTTGAAGCGATTGTTGCGATGTATCATGACCAGGGATTGATTCCGCTGAAAATGGTGGCGTTCGAAAATGGTGTGAATTGGACGCTTGGACTTCCATTCGTGCGAACTTCGCCTGACCACGGAACCGCCTATGACATCGC
>JBKJOA010000336.1:0-3460 GCA_046593365.1 Limisphaerales bacterium | reverse complement strand
GTTGTTATCTCCGATTTCATTGGCGAACCGACAAAACGTGCTGCCGAGTTCCACTCGACAGATCCGCGCGCGAAGGGAACTGCCGAGAGAATCTCGGCAGCACGTCCATTTCTCGCTGAGTCGCTTGTGCAAAGCGCATTTGTCTCGCTGCGTTCGACGAACAAACGTCACGACGTGATTGCGATTCAGGTAATCGACCGTTACGAACTGGAACTTCCCGCCCTCGGTCGTTTAATTTTCAAAGACGCTGAAACCGGCGAAGTCGTGGAGATTAATACGAACGATGCGCGTAAACGAAATGCGTTCGCGGAACGACAAACAAAAAACCAATCGGAACTTTTGCGGATGCTGCGTTCTGCGAATATCGACGCAATTCAACTCCGCACCGATCAGGATTATGGTCCGGCTCTTGGGAGATTTTTCGAAACGCGTGAAAAGCGTCGCCGTCACGGGTAGCAAAAAAGTTTCCCGGAAATTCTTTCGATTTGGGAATGAAAATCCTACCGGGCGCGAACACCAAATAAGTTCGTTTCGGTCACGGTTGGCGCGGTGATAATTGTTACGCTTAAAACCGCTTTTATAACCCATTCGGCCTTGCGGAGTTACTTAATGTACAAGACGTCCTGCAAATCGCGCACCAGGACGCTGGCATAGGGATAGCGACTGTCCGGTTCGCGCTCCAAACATTTCAAAACGATTTTCTCCAACGCAGGCGGAATATCGTTGAACTCGCGCAAAGGAATGGCTGCGCCCATTTGCTGTTTGCGCAAAATTTCAGCCGGTGAATCGCCGACGAACGGTTTGCGGGAAGTGAGTAGTTCGTAAGCGGTCACGCCGTACGCAAAAATATCGACTCGATGATCGATTGCGAAATGCTGGAGTTGCTCGGGCGGCATGTAAGCGGGCGTGCCGGGGTTTTTCGCGAATTTTTTTGGCTTCTCCGGCTTCTCCTGGGCGAGGTCAAAATCGACGAGGCGAACGTGGCCATTGCGCGTCACCAGGATATTTTCCGGTTTAAAATCGAGGTGCATGAAGCCGCTGTCATGCACATGTTCTATGGCCAGGGCCATGTCGATCAGGATATTCGCGACGTTGTCCACCAGCACAGGGTCGATCCGCAACATGAGTTGTTTGAGATTCGAACTCTCCACGTATTCCATCAGCAAGTAAGGAAGGTTTTCAATTTTTCCATGCTCAATGTAACCCACCACATATTCGTGGTTATGAATCTTGGCGAGAATGTCGCAGCCGTGCATGAATCGTTTGCGCGCGAGCAAATTTAATTTGTGCTGCTTCTGGAGATGGCGCAGGGCAAACGTTTTCCCGTTTTGATCCGTGGCCACCCAGATGTCCGCCATGCCGCCACTGTTGATCTGCTCCTGCAAATAGAAGCGACCAAATTGTTTCGAAGCCGGTTTTTGATTGATTACTTCCAGCGCGTTAAAATCCATAACAAATCTCTTGAAAGATTACGGGCGACTTTCTTTTTTTGCAAAGATTATGAGCTTGCCTGGCTGGAAACGAATTCTAAGCTCGGCGCGTGCGGGCGATTTGTTGGCTGGTCATCTACCTTCTCGGAATCTTTGTTGGGGCGGCCCTGCTTGCTCCAAAGCATAATTTAAAGCGCGCACCCGATGTTAACTGATTCTTTCTCGCTGCTGAAAACCTGGCGCGATGCGGGTTTGAATTTTTTCTACCCCTCAATCTGCCAAATCTGTGCGGCGCATCGCGCGACGCCAGAAGAAGGTTATGTCTGCGTCGATTGCTGGAGCGAAGTACAATTTCTCCAGGCTCCGTTTTGCGAGCGCTGCGGTTTACCCTTCGAAGGGAACATCACCAACAGCTTTGAATGCAGCAATTGCGTGGAAATGGAATTTCATTTTAGTTCTGCACGTTCCGCAGTGGTGGCGAGCGGTCTTGTCCTCGAAGTGATTCATCGCTATAAATATTTGCGAGCGCTCTGGTTTGAATCGTTCCTGGCCGACCTGCTCGTTCGCCAAGCCAAACCGATTCTTGCAAAAGGTAATTGGGATCTCATTGTGCCCGTTCCTCTGCATCATTTGAAAAAGCGCGAGCGGGAATTCAATCAGGCTGAGCGGCTCGCAAATCAATTGTCCGCCGCAACTGCGATTCCAGTTGCCACAAACTTATTGAAGCGCATTCACCCGACTCGAACGCAAACCTTGCTGACACGTCCTGAGCGCGCCGCCAACGTGCGTAGCGCGTTTTGTTTCAGCGGTGAACGGCTCGACGGGGAAAACATTGTTCTGATCGACGACGTTTTTACCACTGGCGCAACGACCAGTGCTTGTGCAAAAATCCTCAAGAAATCGGGCGCGGGCGAGATTTGCGTTTGGACTGTTGCCCGAGGACTTTAAATTTTAAAATTACCCGAAAAACTTGATTAACCGCTTTGCTGAAAAAAATGGCTACCACCTCATTTCATAAAAAAACGCTCGGTCTCGAAACAAGTGAACCGGCTGTAACTCCACCACCCAGCGGTTCGGAAACAACTTTCGTCAAAAAACCGAAGTGGGCTTCATCGAAATCCAAGAAACGCGAGATTCCCGAAGGGCTTTGGGAAAAATGTCCAAAATGCAGCAACATGGTTTACGACAAGGAACTGGACGAAAATTTAAAGGTTTGCCCGAAGTGTTCGCACCATTTTTCAATCAGCGCGCGCGAACGGATCAACGCACTCGTCGAGACCTGTTCCTTCGAGGAAATGGACGCAGAAATGAAAAGCGTCGATGTGCTTGAATTCACGGGCGCAGCGTCCTACACCAGCAAACTCAAGGACTACGAAAAATCAACAGGCTTGAAGGATGCAGTCGTGACTGGCATCGGCAAAATCGGATCGCACCGGGTTGCCTTGGCGGTGATGGATTTCAGTTTTCTCGGAGGCTCCATGGGATCAGTGGTTGGCGAAAAGCTGACCCGCTTGATCGAAGCGGGGACGGACAAAGGGCTGCCGGTCATCATCATTTCCAGCAGCGGCGGCGCGCGCATGTACGAAGGAATGTTCAGTCTCATGCAGATGGCCAAAACCTGCGGCGCTCTCGCATACCTTGGGAAAGCGAAATTGCCTTATATCAGCGTGCTCACGAATCCGACTTACGCTGGAGTCATGGCGAGTTACGCGAGCGTGGGTGATCTGATCATCGCGGAACCCGGCGCGATGATTGGTTTTGCGGGTCCGCGTGTCATCAAAGACACGACGCAAGCGGAACTGCCGCCGGGATTTCAAACCGCAGAATTTCTTCTGGATCACGGATTGATCGACGCGATTGTTCCCCGCGCCGAAATGAAAACACGCCTTTCCTACTATCTTGATTTTCTGATGGAAGGACGCGGAAAGTTCGCCGCGCTGGGTTGAGATTCAGGTCACAAGCCGCCAATCCAAAATTTTCAATTGCACGGAGGATTTGCCGTTGAATTCATTGATTTGCGGAACGAACGC
>JBKJOA010000416.1:0-5882 GCA_046593365.1 Limisphaerales bacterium | reverse complement strand
TTGGGAGGCCAGGCCGATCGTTTCAGCCAAACGTTCCGGGTCAGTGGAAATTGTTGCTGAATGAAGGACAACAACCCCGCCGCCTCGCGTCACAAAATCGTCGAGTTGTCGCAGGCGCGCATCGCTCCAATCGTGGTTCCAGAAATAAAAGACAAGCACATCAGACGATGCAAATTGATCTCCGCTCGGCCACTCCCACGCATTTGTTGCCGCAACTCCCGGCGATTTATTCAGCAACGCGTTCCACATTTTTTGCACAGCCGGATAATCGTGCTGCCCCGCACCGTGATCTTGTTTGCTCGCAACCCAAACAATTTTCAAAGTGCGTTTTGGTGAGATGTCTAAATTTTTAGCGGATTTTAAAATGGATTCAATTTCTGCCTGGCTACGTTTTGGCGGTTCGGAAGTTAAGAAAGTGAGCAAATCGCGGATTTCTCTTTCCTTCAAACCGTCGAGCAAACCTGTTGGCATAAGCGAAACCGCGCTGGGTTGAGCGGTCGCATTAGTTCGGAAGAAAATCGTTTCTCTTCCGTCAACGCCAAGAAGTGTGAAAGATTTTTCAGTTTGAGACCGAATGAAACCGGCTTGGGCGATTTCGTTTTGCACAAGAACGTTGAAGGCAACGTAATCGGGATTGATGGTTGCGTTTGGATCCTTGATGTCGCGCAGGACCGATCCGACGTCGCGGCTGGCAAGATTGCTTAGGTCGGGCGCAAGAGTTTTTCCCTCGCCGCGAATGCGATGGCACGAAGCGCATTTTAGTTTGTCGTCAAAGAATAAAGTTTTACCTCGTTCGAAATCACCGCCAGCGAGTTCAAGGTTTTCAAGAGGTAAAATCGCCGCCGGGCCTTGCTTAGGGAGCCATACCGGGTGAAAATTTGCGATCAAGTCAATTTCCGGCAACGAAAGGTTTTTTGATGAAACAGCTTGAACGCCCCGCAAGTCGTAATCCAGATCCACCGTCGTTCCGCTTCCATTTGAGCCCTTGGCTTTCACGTTCGGAATCGTTAATGCGTATTTGACAGCCAGCGGATGGGGTGCGGTCGAAAGGACGATGGTTTGTTTGTCGCGCTCTAATTTTGCCGAAAAGATTCTTAGCTTCCCGCGTGGCGTCTGTTCCTGAAGAGCAACGGCTTTGTAGGATGGTTTGATAACTTCAAAGCGATCTGCCGCAGAAACGAATTCGCCAAGCTCGATATCGCTTCCTGCAAGCTGGTTTGTGACGGAGGAATCAATCGGCCGATCGAACGCGACGCGAACTTCCATTGGTGCTGCTGCCCAAATTGCAACGGGCTGAGGTGCATTTTTGTCGATGTAAGAAATCTTGAAAATTTTCCCGTCACCACTCGGTCCCGTGCCCCAATCCGGTTTGCCGCTGTGGCAGCAAACATATAAATCCCCTTTGGGAGAAATCGCCATGTCCATCGTCAACATTGAAAGCCGTGCGATCAAAAATTCTTTTCCAATGTAGCCGTTGGGAGTTTTGACAAGTTTCACCCGCCAGACTTTTCCGCGCGATTCGCCTGCGATGAACGCGTCGCCTTCCCACCATTTGGGGCCGAAGAGTCCTTGTCCGCAGCCGGATTTAGTTTTTGCAAAAGGTTCATTAAAAACCAACCCACAAGTCGATTGGTGCTGCGGGCCAAAGCCGACCACCGGCGGCTCGCTGATTATATCAGGCAACCACTTTTCATGGCGCGGCGGAAAACCGTAATTTTTTCCGAGAACAATGTGGTTTAATTCATCGAGAGGATTCCCATTGGGGCACCATGTTTCGCCTTCCTGATCGGTGTTGAATAAATCTCCTGCGCGATTGAAAGCAAGTGTGTAAGGAACACGAATTCCTGTCGCCATCGTTTCCAGCTTTTTGGTTTTCACGTTCCACTTTTGAATCGTGCCGCGAACATCGTTGGTGCTGTAATGCGAAACGCCATCCGTGACACGATACGGGTTGGAATAATTGGCCGTGAGCAGACCAAAATAAACATTCCCTTCTCTGTCGAGCGTGACCGATGTCGCGTCCACTCCGCCGGAACCCACCTCTGTTGGCGGCCAGCCGCTGGCAATTATTTCCTCCGTGTCTGCCTTGCCGTCGCTATCGGTGTCGCGCAGCAACGAAACTTTTCCGTGCGATGAAACGTAAAGCCCATTCTTTGACCAAGCCATTCCCACTGGAACCGTGATCGTGGTTTTGTCCCAAAAAAGTTCGTCGGAATCTTCGAGGCCGTCGCCATTCGTATCGCGCAAGAAATGAACGCGCCCGTCGTAACCGAGCGAAGTCAACGTTCCATCTGGCGCGAAACGTAAATTATTTTGATTGGAAAGTTTTAGAGGCAACTCCTGAACCGTGAAGCCAGGAATCAACATGCGCATGACAGGTGTGGAGGGGTCGGCGGCTTTGCTGCAACTGAGACAAACGAATAAGCAGAACAAGAAAAGCAGCCGACGCATATTCAAATGATAGGGTTTTTCCAAATCGGCACAATGCGTTTCATTTCGTCAATCAGCCATTGGCAGGCAGAGAAGGCTTCAGCCCGGTGCGGTGCGATGATTTCAATCCAAAGCGAAGGCTCGCCGACTTTTACGACACCGACACGATGAACGAGTCGCACGGATTCAATTGGCCACCTCGTTTCCATTTCGTCGAAAAGCAAATGAAACTGGTGTTCTGCCATTTTGTGAAACGCTTCGTAATCGATTGCGGAGATGGCTTCTTTTGATTCGCTTCCACGAACCACGCCCAAAAAATAAATTGCAGCACCCATCCCAGAGGACATTTTCCGCTCGTCGAGCAAAGCAGCTTCGTTAATCGGCGCGTTAGAAATAGTGAGTTGGCGTTTCATCAACCTCGAAAAGTTATGGTAACTGACTCGACTTATCCGCCCTGAACAGGCGGAAAAAATGAAACTTCATCGCCGTCTTGCAGCACATAGTCTTTGCCTTGATATTCCACCCCGACCGCAATCAGAGTTGAATTTTTCATCGCGCTCAGTTTGGGAAAACGCCGGGCGAGTTGTTGTTGTAGATCCGCAATCGTGCTCTCCTTTGCCAATTCCTCGGTTGTTTCGGCGCAGTCGGTCAGGTCTTTAAAATAAGAATAAAAATAGACGGTGATTTGCACTCAGTGTGGCGCTCCATCCTGATACATTTCCGGCTTGAGCACACCGACGAAGGGCAGATTGCGATAGCGTTCCGCGAAGTCCAAGCCGTAGCCGACGACGAATTGATTTGGAATTTTGAAGCCGACGTAATCCGCTTCGACTTTTTCGACGCGGCGTTCTGGTTTGTCGAGCAACACGCAGGTTTTGATTTCGCGCGGTTTCAATTGCCGCAATTTCGCCAGAACGCGGGAAATGGTGCGGCCCGTGTCGAGAATATCGTCCACCAACAGCACGTCACGACCGCGAACATCGAGTCGCAATTCCTTCGTGAAAACCAGATCGCCGGATTCCGTGCCCGCGCCGTAACTCGACACGCCGATGAAATCCAGCCGCAGCGGCAAAGAAATATTGCGAATCAAATCTCCGAGGAACATCACCGTGCCGTTGAGCAGAGAAACGATGACCATTTCCTTGCCAGTGTAATCTTTCTCAATCTGCCGCGCCAAAGTTTTGATCCGTTTCGCCAAATCCGCTTCGGTGATCAAAATCGTTTCGACTTCTTTGCTCCAGGTGGCGGGAACGCGATTAAAAGTTCGGATGGAAATTTTACGGGGCGGCATGTCGGACATGAGAATAAGAAAGAATTTTGTTATCGGTGCTTACAATCTCTGCATCGAGAATGCGCGGTGTGGCAACAATGATTTGGTCAGGCACCCACCAGATCCAAATGTGCGTATCCAGCACAATCACCCGTTTGCCTCCCAATCACCTTCGGCAACAGGCTCTGTCGGGGACTTCAGGGAAACTGGTGTGCCGCGCAACGGGCAAGGCGTGGACGGCGGCGCACTTGGAAAAGGCAACACGATGACTTCCACCAACTCGCCGCGACGAAAGGGCAGGTCGCGCAAAATGAGAACGCCATCTTCGGAAACAACGGTTTCAGTGCGGTGAGCTTGCATGGAGAGACAATAAAGACGGATTTAATTGGCGGCAAGGGCTGAAACGTCCGCTTCCGTGATCAAAATGGTTTCAACCTCTTTGCTCTAACTGGCGGGAACACGATTGAAGCTGCGGGTGGAAACAGCGGATGCGGGTTTCTTCATTTGTTGAATTCGTAACGACAGGAAATTTTGCAGCCCAGTTCAGTGCTGTCGAGAGACAAAAAATCGCCTTCAAATAGCAGCTTGAGAACGGCCGCGGGAAAAGTTAAAATCGGTGGCATGAGAACCTTGAACGCGCACTCCGACGGGAGATTCATCGTGCTGGATGAACCTGCCGAACTGAAGCCGAACGCAAAGGTCAAAGTCATCGCGCCGGATGCCGAGGAAGACGTGACCCGCGATTTTGCGCGTTTGTCTGAACCCGCCTTTCAGAAAATCTGGGGACAACCCGCTCGATGCCGATTACGACAAACTTTAATCGCGGCGCGGTCGTTTTGATTCCTTTTCCGTTTTCGGATCAAACCTCGGCGAAAATTCGTCCGGTAGTTGTCGTCAGCCCGCGTTTCCCTCCGATGATTTACTAGTCGTGGCGATTACTTCTGTTGGCGAGATGTTGCGTCCCGGCGAATTTCCTCTTCAATTCTGGCGCGAGGCTGGTTTGATTCATGCTTGGACGCCGCGATTCGGCTTTGGTTTGGGGTTCAACCGCTGAACTCTGTGGGTTCGTGAAAATGGTTTCAACCTCTTTGCTCTAACTGGCGGGACCACGATTGAAGCTGCGGATTGAAAGAGTGGATGTGGGTTTCTTCATTTGAGCCATTCATAATACTTTGAAAGGAAGTTACGACACGAATCCCGGTTACGAGAGCAAACGTGCTTCGCAAGCTGACGAACGTGTTCTTCAAAATCGGGAGCCGAAGCGCCGAGTTCAAGCAGATGCGCGATGCACGTTGTAGCGTCGAAAGCTAACCAGGTATTAAACGGGTCATCCTCCCAAAGGGCTGGCTGCGACCAAACAGATTGAAGATGCTTTTGAAGGGTGGCTGTCGCCATCGGGTGTTTCGTCAGAGCAATTCCCTGCGTGATATTGCCCGTGCTTCCCACATCTGTGGCCTGCAAGGCTCGTAATAGAAGTTCGAATGCCTCATCCTTTGGTAAATACGAACCCACGGATATAGCGATCCCCGACCAATCGCTAGAATTGCCGTGCCTCATGATAAATCGAAGCATTTCAGGAAAATCAGACTGCTCGTAAAGCCAACTACTCTCCTGACAAAAATCCGTTTGCTCGTCCTTCGTCCAATTCTGCCACTCATTCTTCAGTTCTTCCGCCGTGACCGAAGCCGAACCATCCATAAATCGCGAGATACTGGATCCCATTTTTCCATCCTGGGAATGGTAATACCGCGCAAAACGTGATTCTCGTATCAACGGCATTCGCACGCCTTCACTGATAATGGCTGCTGGATATTCTTCTCCAAAGCTCTTTTTCAGTTGTTCAATTTTCACAGAAAGCCACTCGCTGATTTTAAACTTCAAATGTGCTTCGAATCCTCGTGATCTTTTTTCACGTAACCGGATTCCTGCCGCTGGAAATTCACCTCGTTCTTTTTTATGTAAGCATTGAAAACGTCATCGGCGCTCATGCCCAAAACTTGCGCCATGCTGATGAGAAAATGAAATAAATCCACGACTTCCACGCGTGCATTTTGCTCATCGAACTTTTGATATTTCGCCCACCATTTCCACGGAACGCTGTCAGTCAATTCCGCCATCTCCTGCGACATCGCGCGGCAATAATTCAAAATCCATTTCGTTTTTTCCTCTTCGGTCATGGCGT
>JBKJOA010000156.1:0-6873 GCA_046593365.1 Limisphaerales bacterium | reverse complement strand
TTCCGTATTCGACGCGGAAGGAAAGCCGACTTCGATTTCTTTGAAGCCGCATTTCACAAGCGTTTGAAACAACTCAAGTTTTTGGCTGACATTCATCGGCACGGCGAGCGCCTGATTACCGTCGCGCAAATCAACGCTGCACCAGATTGGCGCGTGAGAGAGAACGCGGTTAGGCCATTGCCGGTGGGGCAAATGCACCGGCGGAAACGCGCGATATTTTTTTGACGGATCTTTCAACATAGTTTCATTCGTTATGGCGATGGCATAGTTGTTTGCCAAAACAAAAACCCCACCGCTGTTCAGCAGTGGGGTTTCAAAATTATTCGTGAACGAAATTAAAACCCAACTGCCACGCTGCGCGGTAGCAGCGCGTTTAGTAACAGTTGAAGGCTTAAATTGCGATTCACGAGGTAACTAGTAATAGCTTCGGCCAAAGGGGTCAATGGCTTAATTTATCAACCGTTTCAATCAATAACGCGGTAGCTTCGGATCAACCTCTGTCGTCCAACGATCAATTCCGCCAGCGAGATTTTGCAGTTTCGCGAAACCAAAATGTTTGAGCTGGGCAATTGCATTCAGGCTGCGGATGCCGTGATGGCAATAGACCACGATTTCTTCGTCGCGCCAATTCTCGATTTCATCAACGCGGGCAGCAAGATCGCCGAGCGGAATCATTGTGGAATTTGGCAGCGCCACGAAAGCGTGTTCGTCTGGCTGGCGAACGTCGAGCAGGCGCGGCGGATTTTCTGAACACAATCTTTCCGCGAGTTCAGCAGGAGAAATTTGAAGATTCATCTTTAGACAGAATTCACAGAATTAAACAGGATTGCCGAAATAGAATTTTGTAAATTCTGTCTCTCACTGGTTCAACGCCGCCAAATATCGTTCCGCATCAATCGCAGCGGCGCAACCGAGTCCGGCGGCAGTCACAGCCTGACGATAAACATGGTCGGAACAATCGCCCGCCACAAAAACGCCCGGCACATTTGTTTCCGTTCCGCGTTTTGGAATGATGTAACCATTCTCATTCATATCCAAAACCCCTTTGAAAAGTTGCGTATTCGGAACGTGGCCGATGGCGATGAAAACTCCCGCGCAGGGCAAAACCTTTTCTTCGTTCGTTTTCAAATTCTTCAAACGCACGCCGGTCACTTTGTCCTGTGTCGCATCCAAAATTTCTGTCACGGCGGTATCCCAGATGGGTTTGATCTTCGCGTGGCTCAAGGTGCGATCCGCCATAATCTTCGAGGCACGCAGACTGTCGCGGCGATGGATGAGAAAAACTTCGGAAGCAAATCGCGTCAGGTAGGTTGCTTCTTCGCACGCAGAATCGCCGCCGCCGACAACAACGAGCGGTTGATTGCGGAACATCGGCCACGCGCCGTCGCAAGTCGCGCAATAGGTCACGCCTTTCTTCTCCAAAAGATGTTCGCCAGGTAAACCGAGATGGCGATGTCCCGCACCGGTGGCGATAATGATAGTTTGTGTTTGCACCGGTTCGCCATCGACAACGACCGTGAAGGGTTGCTTCGACAAATCAACGGATTCAACTGCTTGCAAAACTTTGATGCGCGCGCCGAATTTCTCGGCTTGTTGCTGCATGCGAACCATCAATTCATAGCCGTCGATGCCATCGGGAAAGCCGGGATAATTTTCCACAATGCTCGTCGTGGTCAACAGGCCGCCCGGCATCGTTCCAGTGAGAACAAGCGGAGAAAGATTTGAGCGTGCTGCGTAAATCGCAGCAGTTAAGCCAGCGCAACCAGTTCCGATGATGACAACTTTTTCCATAAAGTGGGCGAAGGTAGTTTTATCAACTCACGTTGGCAAGCACGGTCAAAGCGGATTGGTCGCCGTGATTTTCTGGAAATATAGTTTCTTCCAGCGCGTGACACGCCAGAAAACCAGCCCAAAGAAAAGTGCGCCGCATCCATTGACGCCGACGGTATAGCCAAGTTTGTAAGTTCGCCCGGTGTTGTTCTGCGCGTAAATCGTCACGTTGCGACCGATGAGCAATGGAGGCATCGCGCCTGGCATCAATGCTCCGTCGAGAACGCCGCGACCGAAACCGGCCGGACTCATTGGATCGCGGGGCCGATTCAATACTGCACTAAACGCAATTGTGAAAAGCAACAGGATTCCCACGCGACGAAGAATCGTGATGGGCGTTTGGCGTTGCAGCCAGAGTTTGACTTGGGTCGCGAGCATATCGTAAGCAAAAGCATGTTTTTGAGACAACGCGCGACGCAAGCAGAATATTTCGACTCGCCTGATCGCTCGTTGGCCGAAACGGCGGAAAGTTACAAAGCTCTCGCCCGCATCAATCGCCTCTTTTCTTTCGCGGAACCGTTCCAAAGATTTTTGCCCCCCATGTTGGGCGAAGAAAAGCGTCGGTCGCTCACACTGCTCGATCTGGGTGCGGGGGACGGTTCCCTCGGCGAAGCTCTCGCAAGCTGGGCGGATAAGCGCGGTTGGTCGTGGCAAATCACAAATCTGGATTTATGCCCCCACACCAAGGAACTTTGCCAGACGGGCAAAACGGTCATTGGTTCCGTGACCTCGCTCCCATTTCAAAACGAAAGTTTCGATGTCGTGATCGCCAATCAAATGACACACCACCTCGCCAACAACAACGAAATCACGCAACACTTTCGCGAAGCATGGCGCGTGTCTCGGAACGTGGTTTTGCTCAGCGACATGCAACGCAACGTCATTCTTTACGGGATCATCTGGGCGGTTTTGCATGCCGGAAATTTTCCCAAACATTTTCGCGACGACGGCTTGCTCTCGGTGAAGCGCGGCTTTCGCAAGGAGGATTGGCAGCAATTGGCAACGCTGGCGGAAATCAAGGAGGCGAAAGTCTGGTCTTACTTTGGAGCACGGGTGATGTTGGCGGCGCAAAAGATTCCGACTCCCCAACTTTCCGTTTGTGAGTTGCCAATTTAAATTGCCGCTTCGCCGTCCTCAGCCAGCGCCACCAGCGCAACGTGTCTCGCACCGGATGAATCTTGCTCTGCTCATTCTTATAAATCACTTGAATGGGCACGAACTCGATCGCGTGACCCGCCGCGATGAACGCAAGCAGTAATTCAGATTCAACTTCGAAATGCGCCGTGTGCAAATCGCAGCGCGACCACGCTTCCAAATCGATGGAGCGGAAACCGCATTGCGTATCGGGTAAATCTTTTCCGGCGATTTTGGAAAGTCGCCAACTCATCCAACGATTCACAAATCGGCGCAGGCCCGGCATTGATTCCGGATTTGCCATCCGATTGCCAACGACGAGCGCAGCACTTTCACTCGCGCTGAGAAAATTCCCGATGTCCGACGTGGCGTGCTGTCCATCTCCGTCCATGGTGAGCGCCCGTTGAAAACCATTTTCGCGCGCGCGCCGGAGACCGTGATTCAACGCGGCTCCTTTCCCCTGTGGTTTTTGGTGACGAAAAACTTCCGCCCCTGCTCTCGTGGCCAACTGACCAGTCCCATCAGTGGAACCGTCATCCACCACGATAACGTCGAGAGAAAGTTTTCGGATTTCAGCCACCAAAGAAAAAATTTCCGCCGCTTCATTCAAGCACGGGATGACCACTACGAATTTTTTCGCCGACGACATGGGAACAGGATAAAAATTTCCCGTTCATTCGTCCAACTAAACTTGGACGAACGCGCGTCATAAGTTTTTACACGGCTATTTCTCAGCGAAACCCTGAAGGCTTTTTGCGAAAATTGAATTGCTCTCGGCCCTCTCTCCAGTCATTACTCAGGCAGTGATTAACCAGTCATTCGTTCCAGACATTCACACGTTAAATGCTCAAGCGGATGACCAGATTCGGCTGCATGAGCGCGCCGCAAGTGTTGCAATTGAGAAATTTGGCCGACGGGTTTTTTTACGCGCGGTGGTCGAAATTTCCAATTTTTGCCGGGAAAATTGTGCGTATTGCGGGATGCGCCGCGACAACCGCACCCTCACCCGTTTTCGCGCCCAATTCGAGCAAATCGCAGAACTGCTGATTCATCATCGACCCGCCAGCGTGACCGACGTGAACATTCAGGCGGGCGAAGATCCCGTGGCCGTTCGTGAAATTGTCATCCCGCTCATTAAAGCACTTCGACGGGAAACTCCGCTTGGAATCAGTGTCTGCCTTGGAACGCTCAATCCAATTCTTTACTCCGAACTTCAGGAGGCGGGTGCTTCGATTTACATCATTAAATTTGAAATTGGCGATCCGGCCCATTATCGGGAAATGTTTTCGCCCGGAACTTACGCGGAGCGCATCGAAAATATTCGTTACCTTGCTACGCATGGATGGAAAGTTAGCTCTGGATTTATTGTTGGTTTGCCCGGACAAAGCGAAAGCCGCTTGCTCGCCAATTTTCAACTCGCCGGCGAATTGCCACTGGACGGATGCAGCGTCAGCCCCTTCATTCCGGGTGATGAAACACCGTTGAGCCAGGAACCAATCGCAAATATTGATTTAACATTAAATTGCATGGCCGCGTTGCGTTTGATGCGCCCCGCCTGGGTCATCCCTGCGGTCAGCGCGTTGAATCTTGCCGAACCGGGAATGGGATATCGTCGCGGACTGCGCACAGGCGCAAACCTCGTCACGATCAATATGACACCGTCGGAAATGCGCGAAGATTATCTGCTCTACAAACGAGATCGCTTCATCATGACAGAGGAACGAATTCTTTCCGCTATTGCAGACGAAGGATTGATGCCATCTAAACAAAGTCTCGCGGATTTTTACCGCGCACCGTCATCAGTCAGAACTGCGCCGACCCGGACTGTAGTTACTGCCCCTGCGTAAATTGCCATCGCTATTTGCCAACCGCGTCACGGTTGCGATTTAAAAACTTCGGGAAGAATTTTTTGCCGAAGAAAAACAGAATCGCCACCAGAAAAATAATCACGACATATGGCGCAATCACGGAAAGCACACTGGTGACGATTGAACCACCCAATTCAATCGTCGCCAGAATTGGATTCGCAAATCCCGCAGTGCTTACAGTGGAAGCGCCGCGCGTCACCACCGTTGCGCCTTGAACCAGTCCCGCCGCGCCTCCGCCCGCAATCACCGCCAAAGTCCATTTCAAAAACGGACTCATGCCGCCAACCATCGACGCGGTGACAATTGTTCCGGCGACGATTGCTGCGGGTGTTGCAACGACATCCAGCGCGTGATCCAGCCACGGAATGTAATAAGCCGCGACTTCCAGACATGTGGCGACCGCAAAGGTCACCAACGCAACATCACTACCAATCCATTGAAAATTTGAAACCAAAGTCAGATGCCCGGATTTGGCAGCAATGCTCATGACCAAAAGCGGAACGAAGATGCGAAATCCACACGCAGCGCTCAGGCCAATTCCGATGCAGAGACTAAGAAACAGGTCCATAATTTTGTTGGTTGAATAATAGCATAGAACTTAGCTCGCGCTTGTCAGCTACAGTGTTTTGGATCAGTTTAAAAATATGTCTAGCTGGATTTTTCCTCACATTCCATTTCCTACCGAACGATTAATTGTCAGTGAGGCCACTATGGGAGGCTCGGCGCACAGAAACGCGGACAACCCTCTTCACATTGACTGGGATTTCTTCATCAAGTTCAAGCCGCTTGAACTTGCAGGGGAAACTTACGAAACAGCAATGCACGTCGAGATCGAAACCCGTGACGTTCGCAGAATTGAGCAGTTTGCAGGAATGGAAAGGCACGATACAGATCCCGACTTTAACATTGGTTCTTTTTATCTTGACGACCATCACAGATCACAGGACACGCGATTTAAGATTCATTCCGTTCGTGGAAATAATCTGGATATTGAAGTGAGTCTGATGGTGTACGTCAGAGATTATTACGTAGAACCAAATACATCGCCGTGGCCAGTGCGA
Source organism: Limisphaerales bacterium (assembly GCA_046593365.1). Lineage (GTDB taxonomy): Bacteria > Verrucomicrobiota > Verrucomicrobiia > Limisphaerales > CANJXF01 > CANJXF01. The sequence goes on along the minus strand of JBKJOA010000156.1, from coordinate 980 downwards.
TTGCGAACGGAAGTCATGTTCGACGGAATTCTTGTTTCGTCTTACAGCGTCCAGTGCCAAGCCGACGAAAAAGAATTGATAAAAATAGCCAGCGAACTATTTGATACGTCGTCGTTCGCGGCTCCGAAGGAATTGCCCGATCCGTATCCGAAGAAAGACCTTAACTTGTTTTTCGTCCCTCTCGAGCGCGTTTTTTAAATTTAGTCTCGCGTCTCGCAGCTTGTTTCAGAAATTATTTTCCGTAACACTTCCCGCCGATGAAAAACAGTAAATCACTTTCGCAAAAACAGAAAACCGCCGACTCCACCCGCAAATATTCCAGTCAGGTTCTTGATGGCGCAGATCGCGCGCCGAGTCGCGCCATGCTTTATGCCGTCGGTTTTAAGAAAGAGGATTTCTCGAAACCAATCGTCGGCATCGCTTCGACGTGGAGCATGGTCACGCCTTGCAACATGCACATCGACAAGCTCGCACTCGAAGCTGAGGCCGGCGCGAACAAAGCCGGTGGCAAAGCGATTATTTTCAATACCATCACCATTTCCGACGGCATCTCGATGGGCAGCGAAGGGATGAAATATTCTCTCGTGTCGCGCGAAGTGATTGCGGACTCCATTGAAACCGTGGTCGCTTGCCAAGGGATGGACGGCGTCGTCGCGATTGGTGGTTGCGATAAAAATATGCCCGGCGCGTTGATCGCGATTGCTCGATTGAATCGCGCTGCGGTTTTCGTTTACGGCGGAACGATTCTTCCCGGCTGCATCACCGGCGACCCGCGCAAGCTCGACGTGGTTTCTGTTTTTGAAGCAGTGGGTCAACACGCCGCGGGCAAGATCAGCGACAAACAACTTTTCGATGTGGAATCGTGCGCCATTCCCGGTCCCGGTTCGTGCGGCGGGATGTATACCGCGAACACCATGGCCAGCGCGATTGAAGCGCTCGGAATGAGTTTGCCGAACAGTTCCGCGCAAAACGCGATGTCC
>JBKJOA010000248.1:0-8398 GCA_046593365.1 Limisphaerales bacterium | reverse complement strand
ACAGGAATTTAACGAAAAAAATCGCAGATAAATTTGCCGCCTGATTTGACGTAAAATTTTCCCCCTGTTGGAAAGACTTTCGCGCTGTCCGCTTTGCTCCCAACACACAAGACTTTTCACCAGCCCGATATTAGTGCGACCAAAGCAGCGTAACCGTTCTCCGCGAAGAAGACATGGCTGAAACGCTGCCTTCGTCGCAAGAATTATTTGAGGGGACTATTCCGCCGCGTTTTACGAACCGCATCGTGTAGATTCGCGAATTCAAGCCGCCTTACATCACCGCGCGCTGCTGTGGGAAAAAACAAAGCCAGATTGTGGTGATACTACGCTGGCAACGTGGGAAAGCTTCGGAAGATCGTGCGGCGCGATTTTGACAGAAATTTTTTGATAAAGTGCTTTTCCAACTTTCTCTGCTAACACAACCGGAACCGCATTACCAATTTGCCGCAAAGCCTCGCCCCATGCGCCAAGAATGAAAAAATCCTTCGGGAATGTTTGGATGAGCTTTGCTTCGTAAACAGTAAAATATCGGACGGTGTCGTTCGGAAACCGTATCATGTTTTCACCACCTGGGACACCGTGACCTCCCGCTTTAACCGTCTTAGCTGTCCAATCTAAATCGCTTCCGGTATGCCCCGCATACGACCTCGCGCCATCCCGAAAAATATGGTCAAAAATGCCGTGATTTTCGCGTGGATCAGGAACTTCCTGCAACGCATCCCTAACCGTTTGCCATGGATTCAGCTCCGGTTCAAAAAAATTGAAAGCGTCTTGTAAGCTTTTCACTCTAGCCGCTACTCCATTGACACAGGTTTCACGCTGCGCCTTTGCAACTTTGTGTTTTTCCCAATACGCGCCTGTAACGAATTTATTCCACAACAATCTTTCTTCGCTGTGAGTCGGCGGGGGAAATTCCCAGCACGAATCAATGTCCGAACGAATGCCCACGATCACAACGCGCTCGCGGCACTGGGGAACTCCGTAGTCTGCGGCGTTTACCAAAGTGTGTTTGACGCAGTATTTAATACCGTCATAACGCTCGAAATCTATTTTCTGTAAAGATTTGTAATGCTCTTCCCACGTCGCTTTCAAATTGGCGTGAGCATCAGGAAACGTCAGCCGCAAAATGATGTAGCGGAAATAATCCGAAAAGGATTCCCGCAGCAACCCTTTGACGTTTTCAAAAACGAACGCCTTGGGAGTCAGTATTTCAATCGCATTGATCGCGTAAGGGAACATGTCGCGATTGTCATTATTCGCGCCATGTTTTCCGCCCAACGAAAACGGCTGGCAAGGTGGCCCACCCGCGACGACGTCGATTCCTGAAAGCCTGTGGAAATCAAAGTCTTGAATGTCTCCTTCAAATACTTTTTCAGGATCAAAGTTTCGGCGCAAAGAAGCACATGCGTCCGAATTGAATTCGACAAATGCACTGTGCTCGAACCCGGAAAGTTCGAGTCCTTTTGCCAAACCACCAGCACCTGAAAATATTTCTAACGATTTCACTCTTTCGAAAGTTTGGTCCAATGACTCTCCACAGCTTTGATTATATCAGCCACTTCTTTCGGTGTCCCGTTACATTTCATCGCCCACTCTCGGCCTTTATGGACGACGTCCCACGCCGAACGCGCCTGTTCATATCGGCCCTTTCCGGGATCATGGTTGCCAAAGCCGTCCAATACTGAATTCCACAACGGCCGATTTAGTTTAATCAACGCCGCTTCAATTGTTCCAATCATGTCGGAACCCGCTTCCTCAAATATAACAAAACGACACATGAAGTCTTTCGGAGACAGATCGGCAGTGGAGGCAATCGTGCGGCTGTGTTGAGAGAGTCTGCTGTATAATTCTCGGGATTGCGCCAGCGGATTGTCAGATGAGCGAGCTTGTCTCCATCCTTTGGGGACAGCCTTTCCTACATAAATTGCCGATGCGTAAGACAATCGGTTCAATTCGGCATATTTAGAATAAAGCCGATGTTTTCCGATGTAATAAATTGCATAAACTCCTGTTCCCAAGAATCTCTCTGGCGGAGGCAAAGAATGCACAGGAGTTCCGTTGAAAAACCGAACGGCATCTTTGACGAGCTCAACAAAAGCATCGTTTCGATAAATATGCTTATTTCTATCGAATGGCTCTTGTTTCATCGCGCGGAGATTAAAGAGACAAATTTAAGCAGTCAATTTTTACAGAAAATCTGCTCGGCGTGGAAACGCAAAAGGCAACATTATGGTGCTCCAAGAAGTTTTGCTTGAGCAGCTTTAGTTGCCCCAGCCTCCAAAATCACCTTGGCTGCACTAGTTAATTCGTCAGCGGGTGAAATATTTAAGGCATGTTTTTCGTAAATACGGCCTGGGGGAGTAGCGACGGCTGTTAAAGTGTTCTTACAAAGTTCCGCTAAAGGTGAACCTTCGGTGACAGTGGTGCCAAGTTCCGACATTTGCTTGCGAAAACCTTCAAAACAGGAAGCCATTGCTGCTTTATATCCATAATCCTCCTCTAGCCGTTTCGCGAGCGCGGATTCTCGACTGGCGTGTAAAGCTAACCAGACCAAAGCACCAGCCACAGGAATGCGAGAAAGCCAAATCCGAGCTAATTCATCATAAGTAGGTGTTTTTCCAGCGGCGTAAATGTGCCATAAGCCCCACACCGCCAAACCAACTATTGTTAAAACTGAGCACACAAAAACAATTTGCCAGCGACCTTGCGGTCCTAAAAAAGTCTTGCGTCGTTCGTCCCAAGCATGCGCAAGGCCAGCACTGGCTGCTCCGGGAAGTAATGATTCTATAGTTTGCAATTGTTTTTTACATTCCAAATGAAGTTGACCTAACTGCCCTTCGTAATCCTGAATTTTTGTATCCACTGCGGCTGCTTTGTCCGCCAAACTTCCAAGGGCGGTTGTGGCTATTGTAGCTGATTCCTTGAGTTCCGTGATAGTGTCCGCGTCCGTGTCGGCGCTTGCTTTTTTGGTTTGAATGTCGGCGAGCAATACTGTTGCGGCCTCCGCTGCCACTTGAGCTTTGCTTTGTTCTGCTTCCGCTTTCGTGACCTGTTGTGTCGCAGACGTAAGTGCTCGATCTAAATTTGCACGCACCGTATCTGCATGTGCTTGTGCTTGCTCAATGTGATCTGATTTTGTCGCGATGACGGCCTGATCATCTACAATTTTCGTTTTGGCCGCGACAGCTTGAGTTGACGCCGTAGTAATTTCAACAAGCCTCGCCTGAACATCAACGAGAGCCGCCTCAATAATCTTTTTAGATTCCAAAGACGCCGCCGCAGCTGTTTTTCCCGTTTCCGAGGAATTTATGACTGATTGCAGCAAAGATTCTGCTTGTCGTAAAATATCATCGCTGCTTTGAAGTTGTTGTTCTGAGGCCATGAAAACGACTCTATTGCTACATTCCTTTTTGGGTCAATCGGAAACAATTATAGAGCATCGTTGCTAAAGTCGTTTCATCGAATCGGCTTCGCCGCTTTCCTTTTTTTTAAATTGGCAGGGGATTTTTTCAAAGTCGTTACTTCGATGCAACCCGGCGAAACGCACGAATATAATGAGCTTGGACAGTTATTAGAATATTAAACAAGGTTAAGCGGCAGGCCGGGGCGCTCCGCGCCTCCGTCCTGCCGGCTTTCAACGTAATCATCAATTCACAACTTGTGCTTCTTTGATAATGAGCCGTTTGTCCCGTTCGTCCCAACGAATCACTTTCAACGTGATTTGCTGGAATTCCGGCAGCTTCGGAAACTCCACGACGTTGTCGCCGTCCAGTTTCACTTTCCCGTCTTTCACTTCGGGGTATTCCTCGAATACCGCCAGGCCAGGTTGCAAGGCCAGTTCGTGCCGGACGCAGATGACTTTGCCAGAGCCATCTTTCGGATTTCGGACTGGTCGCTTGCGCGGAGCAAAAGGGTTCTGATATGTTGCGGCGGTTGTTCGCAGGTTGCGCGAGTGGTGAAATGGCAGACACGCCAGACTTAGGATCTGGTCCCGTAAGGGGTGGAGGTTCAAGTCCTCTCTCGCGCACCATTGAAAGAGTTTTTTCCCGTCCGTTAAATTCGTCGCCGCAAAATCCTGACTTGATCATCCACATTTCTGAGCCGTTTGCGTCGTTTTATTCGCCAAAAATCTCCTCTGGACAAAACCTGTAGGAAATCTATGCTCGCAATCCATGAAGCTTCGGGCAAATCGAGGGTTGTTTCAAGGGCGTGCCGGTTTCTTGCGTTTGCAACGAACAAGGCGCATCACTCCACTACGGGAAAAGGACTATCTCAAGGCTTGGGCGCTTTATGTTTTTTGCGCCACCACCTGTGGTTTTCTCGCAGGAGCGATCACCGGGAGCATCGCTGGAGCGATACTGGCGGTGCTGGGCAAATCCGAGTCCGTTATTAAAATGGTTAGCGCAGTCGTGGGATTTTTCTCCGGACTCCCTTTGTCCTACATGTTCTTCCGAATTTTTGTCATACGATATCTCGTCGAGAAGCTGATGCATCCGGCGGCTCCAGTTGAGGCCATCCACCTAAGTTGAAGTTTTGCCGCTGCAACCGGGATTTTTTGCGCACAATTCTCCCAACACACGATGCGTGACCACCGGACGATCGTATGCGGGTGCTATTTCTCCGGTGGCAAATCATCGAGGTCAATGATGGCAACGGTTTCATGAGTGCGCCCCGTATGAAACTCCACGTAACGTCCTAATCGATCAAACGAAGGGTGTGGGTGAACCGAATGAACCTCGTCACGAATACCCGTAGCGAGAAGGCGTGTTTTGCCCGTCGTAGTTTCCATCAACCAAAGCCGTCCTTCCGCGTCATCCACTACGATCATTTTTCCATCGGGTCGCGCGGCGGCGTGCCAGAATTTTCCTTCGCCAACCATTCGCGCTGAGCCATCTTTTTTCACCAGCATGATTCCGAGCTTGTCGTTTACCATCGTCATTTCTCCCGTCTCTTTGACCCAGGCTTCGTGCGTGACCCATTCTTTCAGGGGTGTAAACCAGGTCTCGCGTTCGGTGCGCGCGTAAAACGGTCTATTGCCCGTGCCATTCGTATTGACGATCCACGAGCGTTGAGGAGCGTAACCGCTGGTTTCCCATGCATAAAAAATGACCGGATCGGTCGGGCTATGCTGAACATGTCCGATGTGGAAGCCTTGCGTGATCACCGTTCGGTAGTCACCGGTCTCGATGTTCATCAGCCCAATTTCCCAGTTGGCAGCATCGCGTTTTTTGGTGAGAGCCAGCCACTTTCCGTCACCGCTCAAGGTGGGTTGCTGAAATCCACCGACGTGTGGAGGCGGAATTTCGCCAATTTTGCGTTGTTCGAATTTCAGAATATCCAACGCAAAAACTTCCGGACCGCGCAGGAAATACAAAAGGTGAGCCTCCGTGTGATGGGGACACGCAGCGCGGGCGGCCACAGCCGGACCGTCGGTGAGTTGGACGATGCGACCGGTCTTTATTTCAACGCGGTAGAGTTGGCCTGTGCCCGTTCGTTCCGAGGCGATAATGAGAAATCGATTGTCGGCCGTGAAGTTTGAGAAATGATAGTAGAGATTATCCGCCTGGCCGTCCGTCAATTCCCAAACGCGAACCTGGGTCACCGGATCGAGGTAGGACTTCCGTTCGACGCCCCAATCTTTGCCCGCATCCGAGGCGACCAATGAAGTCGTCACCAGGCTACACAGAAAGAGCATCCACACTGGCTTCATGATTTCGAGTGAAACAGATCCCAATGCAGATGTCGAATCCGCGCAAAGGCCGGTAATGGCTCAATTTGGTTCGGAGTTCCGCTTCAGGCGGTTCCGGGCCGCGTAAACGCGGAACTCCAAACTGAAAGAATTTCAAATTGAGCCACTACCCAATGGCCTGCTGGAAAATCGTCGCACCCTGGGCTGTTGATGAGAGAGTTTTACTTCTGCGGAAGAGCAAAATGGAAGGCAGTGCCTCGTCCGAGTTCGCTGTTCACCCAAACTTCACCACCGTGACCTTGGACAACGTGTTTAACAATCGCCAGACCCAAACCAGTGCCGCCTTGTTCACGAGAACGGGCCTTGTCCACTCGGTAGAACCTTTCAAAAATCCGTTCCCGCGCATCGGGCGGAATGCCTGGTCCATCATCTTCCACCCAAATTTCCACGTCTTTATTTTTATTTATTCTGGCATCAATCACGACGACTCCGTTGGTTTTCCCGTACTTGATCGCATTGTCTATGAGGTTCCAGAAAACTTGTTCCAACCGATCGAAGTCAGCGTCAAGACACAGGTTGGGCGGAACCCGGTTTTCAAGCGCGACACTCTTCTCGTTCGCCCGGGCTTGTAAATCCTGCACCACTTTTTGCACTGCGGGCCGCAGTTCAGCGGGCTTTCGGTTCATAATGATCTGGCCGGATTCCAACCTGGAAATCGTCAGCAAATCTTCGATGAGAAACGTTAACCGGTCGGTGTGTTTATCAATAATGTTTAGAAACTTCTCCGCCACCTCGGGATTGTCCTTCGCGCCGTGGAGCAAAGTTTCAACGTAGCCCTTGATCATGGAAAGCGGTGTGCGCAATTCGTGACTCACATTCGCCACGAATTCCTGTCGCGTGTTTTCCAACTGCTTCAAGCGTGTCAAATCGTGGAAAATAAAAATCGCCCCCTTCGCTTCATCGCCATTGTCGGAAAGGGTGGCTGCGTTTACCTGAATCCAGCGAGGTTCTATTTCTGAGAGTTGAATCTCGAAACCAAGAATGCGCTGTTCGGTTTGAAGGCGGTCGAACAATGCGGACAATTCATGATTCCGAAACGCTTCGATGATGGTCTTCCCTTGAATGCCCGAAGTGATGCCAAAAAGTTTTTCCAATGCGCGGTTCGCCCGTTGGATTCTTCCTTCGTGATCGAGCAGGAGCAATCCTTCCACCATGCTGTTGAGCAAGGCGTTTTGCTGAGCCTCTCCTTTGCTCACCAGTTCCTGTTGCTGCGCGCGGGTGTCGGCAAGTTCCTGGTTCTTGAGCGCAACGACATTCGACAATTTTTTTCGCCAGGTGAAATGAACAAAGACCAGGGCCAACGCCAGTAGTGCGACAATGATCCACATGCCGGCTATTCCATTTTAAATTTGTAACCCACGCCGCGAATCGTATCTAAAAATTTTGCCGCAGGCCCCATCTTTTCGCGGAGACGGCGCATGTGAGTGTCCACGGTGCGAGTGTCCATCGCGCTGTCGTAATCCCACACGTCGCGAAGCAACCGGTCTCGCGACTGCACCACATCGCCATTTTGGGCGAGCACAAGCAACAGCTTAAACTCGGTGGCGGTCAGCTCGATTTTCTTTCCTTTGAAACTGACAATGTGACGCGGCACATCAATCGTTAAATCGCCGAACTGAAATTTTTCCCTGGAGTTGGGCGATGTCTGACGGCGTTCGAGCAACTTCTTGACGCGCAGCACCAATTCTCGCGGGCTGAACGGCTTCGTCAGATAATCATCCGCGCCCAACTCAAGCCCCAGCACGCGATCGATCTCCGCCGCCTTCGCTGTGAGCATGATAATGGGAATAGCCGCCGTGTTCGGATCGCGCCGCAACAGTTTGCAAATCTCAAAGCCATCTATTTCCGGCAACATCACGTCGAGGACGATGAGGCTGGGCAAAAGGGAACGCGCCTTGGCCAATGCCTCCGCGCCATCATGGGCGGACTTCACTTGGAATCCCGCGCCTTTCAAATTAAACTCAATCAATTCGACGGCATCCGGTTCGTCGTCCACTACGAGAATGGTGGGTTTCATCGGGCGCACAGTGGGTCAGGCACTTGGCCAGCCTTCGAGGCTGCATCCGGTGGTTTTTGTTTCACAACACACTTTTGCTAATCAAGGAATTGAAGGCAACAACGGAACGGTTACAAACAGGTTACGGAAAGGGCGCATCCGTAAAGTACCCGGCTTTCATTCTGTTACTGGTTTCGAGGACAGTGTCGAGATGCGCCCGAATCTGAGAAAGGATTGAGATTGAATTTTGCCATTCGCCGAGCCGCTCGTTGGCGTTTATCCGTGTTCGCTCCAATGAAAAACACCGCAACAAAGACGATTTAGCGTTCATCTCCGCCGGGATGGACGCCAGCGCCTCACACCAAGTGCGAGGCGTTTTTGTTTAATTAAACCACTCTCTTTATACGCTACGTAAAGAAGCAAAAACTATTGTGCTGGGGCAACGACTTTCACATCAAGAACGACTCCTGGACTGATGCCTTCTTTGTGGATGGACACGCCTTCAGTCCAGGGAACAAGCTATCGTTTCAGGATCTGAACGGGAATGAGTTGGCGTTCATTCGGCAGAAGATTGCCATTTTCAATTGATCGCTCTATTTCCCCAACTCCGCCGTCGTCCACGGCACCTCGCGATTGGCCGTAGCGGCGCGTAT
>JBKJOA010000190.1:0-4798 GCA_046593365.1 Limisphaerales bacterium | reverse complement strand
CCTTACGTTGTGGATACGATTACCGAACCAATCGATAACCCTTGGAACGCCAAGACGTTTTTCGGCGGGTTCGATTTCTTTCCCGACGGTCGCGCCGCAATCTGCACCTTTCACGGGGATGTCTTTATTGTGTCGGGCATAGACGAGTCCTTGGAGAAAATCACTTGGAAACGTTTTGCCACCGGCCTCTTTCAGCCGCTCGGTGTGAAAGTCGTCAAAGGCAATATCTATGTCTTGGGGCGCGATCAAATTACGCGCTTGCAGGATTTGAATGGAGACGGCGAGGCAGACTTCTATGAAAACTTCAACAACGACACGGTCGTGACCGCGAACTACCACGAATTTTGTCTCGATCTACACACCGATCGTGCCGGTAATTTTTACTTCGTAAAAGGCGCGCCGTGGGAACCCGAAGTCACTTCGCCACACCAGGGTTGTCTTCTCAAAGTCTCGAAGGACGGTTCAAAACTGGAAATCATCGCGACCGGTTTCCGCGCACCCAATGGCATGACCGTTGGGCCACATGACGAAATTACCGTGAGCGACAACCAGGGACATTGGATGCCATCAAGCAAGGTGAGCTGGATCAAAAAGGGCGGTTTCTACGGCATGACGCCAAGCGCACAGCGTCCTCTTACCCTCCAGCGCGACGGCACAAATTTCATCGCAAATCCGAGCGATCCAAAGGATCGAGCCCAGTTCAAGTTTAAGGGTTGGGAAGCGACCTCGCCCGCTCCCACAAGCTACGACCAACCACTCGCCTGGTTGCCGCAGAACATGGATAATTCCAGTGGAGGCCAACTCTGGGTTACGAGCAAAAAATGGGGGCCGTTAAATGATCGCTTGCTCTTTATGAGCTACGGCAAATGCACCCTGTTCGAGGTCATGCCAGAAATTGTGAACGGGACCCGTCAGGCAGCCATGTTTCAGCTCCCGCTGAAGTTCAACAGCGGCCTCATGCGCGGCCGCATCAATCCACGTGACGGGCAGGTTTATCTCAGCGGCTTGCGAGGTTGGCAAACCAGCGCCACCAAAGATGGAGGTTTTTATCGCGTCCGTTACACCGCCGCGCCGGTTCGAATGCCCACCGCTTTTCATGCAGCGAAAAATGGGGTTCAAATCTCTTTCACTGCCCCTTTGGATTCGAAAACTGCCGCCGATCCTGCGAGCTACAGTGTGGAGCGTTGGAACTACCACTGGAGCGGTGCCTACGGGTCACCCGAGTTTTCGGTGAACAATCCAACTGAAAAAAAACATGACACTCTTGAAGTTAAAACCGCGCGCCTCCTGCCCGACCACAAGTCTGTCTGGCTACAGATCGACGACTTAAGACCGGCTGACCAAATGAAGATCAAGTTCAGTCTCGACACGGCGGACGGCTCGTCCATGTCTCAGGAGATATACGGAACAATTCACAAACTCGGCCCAGCAAAAAATTAGGACCGTGTTTTGAAATTATTTTTTGGAAGAAGATAATTATTCGCCGGATACTCCCAACTCTCCGTGGCGCGACCGCCTTCTTCCTCAAGCCACCGCACGCGCTCGGACTTGGGAAAGTAATGCAAGCAACTCGTCAACCTGCGCAGAATTGAAAACGCCCTCTGGCCCTTGCGGATTCAAATCGGTAAAGGGCGATTCGTAGAGCAACTCAGGTTTCATCGCGCCGTGTTCGGTCAGGTGTTCAATAATCAAGTTCACAAATTCGATCTGGTTGGCAGTGAGTGTGGTCCCCGAAATGAAACCGGTCAGAGCTTGTTTGGCGGCTTCCCTATTCAAGCCAACCAACGAACGCACGAAGAGTCCAAGTCCATTGCATTCCGTCTTTGCTTTCATCAAAAGTTCAGGATTGGCTAATCCGCTCGCGGTCAGCATCCGCTCCAGTTCTTGGAGATCGGTTGCCGTCAACGGTTCGTTCATGCGCAATTTGTGGATAACCAAGTCATCTTCATGCTCGCGGAGGAACTGACGGGTCTTGGCGCGGAAGCGCTCGTAACTGTCGGGCGAGGCGAAGCCCGGAAGTTCCACGGTCGTTTCGCCCCCAAGTTCGTCCTCGAAGTCGGTATAGATTGGTTTGCGCTGCTGCTTCTCGATCAGCTTTACGAGCGCACGCAGACGGCGGCGCACATTTTCCAACATCGGCGTCGTTACGTCCTGCCACCATTCGTCGGTTTGAATGTCCTGAATCAGCGGCATCTGCTCATGCACCATCGGGATGCTCTTTTTTTCTTCCAACAAACCAGCGATGGCCTTCACCTGTTCACTAAGCCGCTTGAACGCCGGTTCAACCCGCAATACGGCCAGTTGCAGATTCAGCATCAGCAGATCGAACCGCTTCGCCTCTTCGTCTTCCGCCTCCAGTTCGGAGGGCAGCCCGGCGACTTCGTGCTCCAATTCAGAAAACGCCTCTAGCTTCAATTCGCTCCACGCTTCGGGCTTGGCGTATTTTTCGACCAAGCGCCGTTTCGCGCGGACGACGAAGTTCTCCACGTTCATCGCGGCGACTTCGCTTCGCAGCAGTGCCGCCACTTCGCGCCGCAACTCCGCTTCCTTATCTGGGCCTTCCTTCACCACGGCAGACAATTTACGGTCCAATTCGCTGATCAATTCCAGCCGTGCCGTGAACAGTCGCTTGCCAAGCGATTCGCCAAGTGCGCCGTCCGTGGTTTCTGGATTTTGGCTGAAGAACTCCAGATTCTGGCAGTAATCGAAAATGAAGAAAAACTCCTTGTGCTTACCCGGTGCGAACAAGTCAGGACAAAGCCGCGTGCCACGCCCGACCATCTGCCAGAATTTTGTTTTCGACCGCACCAGTTTGAAGAAAACAAGGTTCACCACTTCGGGTATATCAATGCCCGTGTCGAGCATGTCCACGGAGATGGCGATGTGCGGCGGTTTGTTCTTCTGCGAAAAATCGTCAATCAGACTTTGTGCGTATTCCGTTTTAAAAGTAATTGTCCGCGCGAATTTTCCCGCAAGACTCGGATAGTTGATATCGAAACGCTCCTGAATAAAATCCGCGTGCGCCTGATTTTTGGCGAAAACAATTGTTTTTCCGAGTCGGTCTCCGCCCGCCACTTTCTGTCCGCGCGTCATTAAGTGCTCCAAGACTTTGTCCACGGTGTCGATGTTGAACAGCCATTTGTTCACTGCCTCGGCTTCGACATAATCCGGCGTACTCCCATCCTCGCTCCATTCCTTCGCGTCCCACTGCTCCTTTTCCTCTTCCGAAAGATTCTCGTATTTGATTCCTTCGCGTTGAAATTTTAGCGGCACGGAAACGGACTTCGATGGGACAAGAAATCCGTCTCCGACTGCATCCTTTAAATCGTAGGCGTCGGTCGGCACGCCTTTCTCAAGGTCAAACAAACCGTAAGTGTCGCGATCGATTTCATCGCGCGGCGTGGCGGTCAATCCCACGAGCAGCGAATCGAAGTAATCAAAGATCGCTCCGTATTTCTGGTAAACCGACCGGTGCGCCTCATCAATGATGATCAGATCAAAATGGCCCGGACCGAAACGCCTTTGCCCGTTCTTCGTTTCGTCAATCAACCCCATCATCGTTGGATAAGTGGAAACGAACACGCGACCCTCGGTCTCTTTTTCCGTGAGGAGGTTCACGGGCGATGACTCGGGTAAATGTGCCTTGAAGCCTTTGTTAATCGCCTGCTTCACCAGTGCCACGCGATCCGCCAGAAAGAGAACTCGCTTCACCCAATTGCAGCGCATGAGGAGATCGCACAGCGCGACAACGGTGCGCGTTTTTCCCGCACCGGTTGCCATCACGATAAGTGTCTTGCGGTCTTTGTCTTTCTCGAACGCCTCGCCGATGCGCCGGATGGCTCGCGTCTGGTAGTAACGTTCAACGATTGCCTCGTTAATCTTTGCTTCCGCCAGCTTCTTCCTTGTAGTCCGCCGTTGAATCAGCAACTCCAGTTCGTTTTTCTTGTAAAAGCCCTGCACTGGACGCGGCGGATAATTGGCATCGTCCCACATCCAATGTTCGTAACCGTTTGAGTAAAAAATAATCGGCCGACGCCCGAACTGCTTTTCCAAACAATCTGCATACAACTCCGCCTGCCGTTGGCCCACGCGTGGGTCGCGTTTGGTGTGCTTGGCTTCGTTCAGCGCGAGCGGGAGTCCGTCATCACCCCAAAGAACGTAATCCACATAACCCTTTCCCTGCGCGTTGGGCATCCCCCTGACTTCGTATTCGCGATCGCGTGGTTGGTCCAAAGCCCAACCCGCTTCTTTCAAAAGCAAATCAATGAAGTAATCCCGCGTCTCCGCTTCGGAATAGTTGTGAGTGTCGGGCTGCGCAGCGTTCGCTTTTTTTGTGGCATCGATCTCGTCGCGCAAACGGGTCAACTCCTCATCCAACGCCGTCTTGCCTTTCAGTAATTCCGTCAGCTTTTCATCACGCTCGCGCAACTTCACTTCGAGTTGGTGGAGTTGATCGGTGGATTGTTTGGTGACGGACGGCGCAGCAGGCAACAGATGAGCGGGATTGAAGGCGAGGTTATCGGCGGGCTTCGCCCCACGCTCATACGTGCGCGCAAACCAGAAACAAAAGTGAAACAATTCGCGTGTGACGGTGATCGCATCGAACTGCCGTACCGGTTTCTGACTGTGAACGGCGAGGTTGCCGAGTTCTTTGATCAATCGCGCTTTGGCGAATACAACCGGACCCACCGCAGTGCGAAACGTTGGTTCATAAATCAACGCGCTGAGATGCTCCTGATACGGCAGCTTGAGCGCGGGGTCATGTTTGAACATCCATTGCATGGAAATTTCCAAAGCG
>JBKJOA010000160.1:0-7099 GCA_046593365.1 Limisphaerales bacterium | reverse complement strand
CGGCAACATAATATCCTCTGTCTTTTCACTCTGGTTGGCTTTATGGCAATGGGTGCAATCGACGGTCAGGTGTTTCGAGTGATCGAATCTGGCGCGCGCAAACCAGCGGTCGGGAATCTGCGGTTTTGTAATGGTGGGAACCATTTCGCCCCGCGGTATGACTTCGTGGCAGACCGCACAGCCGGAATAAAGAGGACGGCCATCAAGTGATTTTTTGTCGGTGCTAAAAAAGGCCTGTCGCTCCAAATCTTCACCGGTGCGAAAGACCTGTCGCAACGTCCGCATCTGGGTTTGAACAAAATTGTCCAAAGCACGTTTCTCGGTCACGCCATTTTTTCGGGCGAGATCTGCGTATTGAATTTCCAAACTTCGCAGGAACGCCCGGGTCGCTTCCGGGTTTCCGTGAGGCAGTTGCAAATTGGGATTTCGTTTGTCGAATTGGAGGGCATGACATTCGCGACAGTTTTCTTCAAATAGAATTTTTTGATGAAAGGCGGAGGAAGCATCAGGCTTGTGGCAGTTGGCGCAATCCAATGTTCCACCGTCTTTTTTTCGAACCGAACTTGAGAGATGCAGGCGATGGTTAAACTTGAGCGTGTTTGACTCCTTCAAATGCTGCGCGTGAACCTGAAACTCAGGATGATCCGTGGCAAAAGAATTAAAAACTTGCGTGTAACCGCGCTCAGGCCGTGGGGTTTTGAACACGATTTGTCCATGGTCGCTGCGATAATCAAAAACGTTGGGCGGAAGCTGTTTTCCTTTGGCAAACGAAGCCTCCATAAACTCTGGGTCAGCGTGACATGCGTTACAGTTTGCGCTATCCGGAGCTTTCATCGCGCCGCTGCCAAGATGTTCCTGGTGACAGGCCGAGCACGAGAAATCACGCGCAACATTCGGTTCGTGAAAATTGTGATGGGTATGACATCGCTGGCAGGATTGATCGATTCGCGTCATCGTTTTTTTGTCCGGCTTCAAAAATTTTGCAAATTCCAGCGGACTGGGATCGGCGGAGAGGGCGACGCTGGACCAATTAGCGGGATCGTTGGCCGCCGCGTGATGGCAATCAGCGCAGCCGGTGGCGGAGTGTTGCGAGGAAATTTTTCCGGGTGAAATGAAGTGCAAACGCGCGGGTCCGTAAAGGGCAACCAGGAAACCCGCGACCGTCAACGCCACGACGCTCCAGGTAAACATCCCGCGTTTTGCGCGCAGGCTGCGATCGGGCTGGCAACGAGGAACCGCTCGACCGCAAGTTCCGTCAGGGCCGGGTCCGTGTTCGCAGGGCCCTCCGAATTCCTTCGGGCGGGTGCAGCGAAAGCGTCCCTTGGTTTCCCCTTCGCG
Organism: Limisphaerales bacterium; assembly: GCA_046593365.1. GTDB lineage: Bacteria > Verrucomicrobiota > Verrucomicrobiia > Limisphaerales > CANJXF01 > CANJXF01. The sequence continues at coordinate 5,761 of JBKJOA010000160.1, read as the reverse complement.
TGTTTCGAGAGTCGGCTTGCATTCAAACGTGGCGCGACAGTTTCCTTTCGTATCCGGCCCGATGCGGCACGTTTTCCCCTCCTTGGCCCAACCGCAAACCCAGTTTTGATTGGGTCGTTCGTATTGGTTTGAGTCGAAGTCCGGCGAGGGGAGCTGGTCTTTCATCGTGCCCCTCCGGAAAAAGCAAAGACCAGAATAATATGCACGACGGAAAAAATAAGGAGGCTGTAAGTCAACGGAATGTGAACAAAGAGCCAGACTTTCAAAGTAATTTGCAACGCGCGTTGATAATCGAGACCATCTTTTTGGCGGACCAATTCAGTGAGTTGGTTAGCTGTGGCGCGTTCTTGTTCATTAAGGAAACGATTCAAGTCCCCGATTTTATTAACCAGGAAATTGAGCGGGCTGCGGACGGCGAAAAGATGCAGCCAAAAATTTTTGGAGGTGCCAAAAAAAGTTTTCAAGTGGCGCAAATAAAAATCGGCCAGAGTCGTCGAGTGCGCCTGGGGAATGGTTTTGAGGACCAGCGCCTCGGCTTGTTCCTGCAAGCTGCGCCGAATGACTGGAATGCGTTCGTAAAGCACTTCGCCGCCTCGTGTGGTAAGCAGTTTTGGGATTGCCCGCGAAATAAATAATCCAATAACCCCGCTCAAAGTGACGAGGGTGTAGAGCAAGGCGAGAATGATTTCAAACCAGCCGGTCGGCATGCGAAAACGAAGATGCAGCAGAAAGAAAACAACGGTCAGGAGACCGGCATAAATATGGAACTGCAGCCAGCCTTCCGAAGTGCCGAGTGGAAGAAAAGGAAGTTTTTTCCGCGCGTTGTAGAGCGACAGAATTAAAATCAGGAATAATAGCAACCAGCCCCAGACATAAATAATTTTTGGAATAATTGAATTGTAAAGTGAGTGGGCGTAGATGAGCGAGATCGCCAGCAAGGCCAGCAAGATCAAAGCAAATCCGTGTTTCGCAGAAGAAATCATCGGCGTAGCCACTCGGCAAAGGTATCGATGTCGTTCAAGTTAAATCGTCGTAACGCGCCATGTGGACAGGCGCGCTGGCAGGCTGGCCCGCCCAGTTGCTCGACGCACAAATCACATTTGGTCGCTTTGGCAATCGGTTTCATTTCACTATCCGCCATGATTTGTCCGTCCAGATCGCGGATTTCCACCATGCGAATCGCTTCGTAGGGACAATTGTTCGCGCAAGTATTGCAGCCGATACAGGTGCTTTGATTGATGACAACCTGCCCGCCAAAGGCATCGCGATGGATTGCTCCAGTCGGACAACCGATCATGCAAACCGGGTCAGCGCAATGCATGCAGGCATTGGCGATCATGATTTTTCCGTTGGATGGCCCATGACGCAAAAAACGGGGATTATTGTTGTGTGTCGAAGCACAAGCGCGCACGCAATCGTCGCACCGCGTGCATCGATCAAGATCAATAACCATGGTGGCCGTGCCGTTAAAAAAACGGTTCTCCGTCAAGAACTCGAGCATGTCGGGACCGATTTTCGCGCTCGCATCGATTTCGGAAAAAGTTTCTTCATCATCGTTTCGCTGTTCAATGAGCGGAGGCAACTGGCTCTCGTCAAGCGTTGGAAGAACCACGCTTTCCAGGACGGCGGTTGGGATCACCAAAATATGGGTGTAGCCGATGACGCGTAAGGTGTATTGCAGCGGAATTGGTTCGCTCTCTTTCTTTCGCCAGTTGTGAGCGATTTCCTGGAACCCGTAATTCTGCCCGCCGCCCAGATAATTCAAGGTGCGATGGCCGTTGCCAAACTTTTGGCTGAGTCGGGCGAAGCCGGCGCGGATCAAAATCATTCCGTTCGGATAATCGCCTTCCTGCGAAATAATAGGCTCTTGCTGGACGAGATTCATCCCGCCGGATTGTGCCAGTCGTTTGTAATCGCCCGACCAATCGTAATCGCCGTAAGTCCCGAAAATAGTTTGATCCATCACCTTTTTCAGTTGCTCATCGCTCAGGCGGGCAAACATGGGAATGTCGCGCAAGTGCGAAACAAGCGCGCGTTCGCGATAAATCTGGTCAATGTGTTGCCGAAGTTTGTCGTCGTAACGCATCAAATCGCGCAGGCCCTGCCAGCGAATCTCCAAAAGTTCCGTATCGTCTGTTTCGGCGAAAACGGTCGCCGTGCGCGGCATGCGGCTGAGCGCGGCAATTTCTCCGAAAAATTCGCCAGCATCAATCGTGGCGGTCTTGTGTTCGTCCAAAAGTCGTGGGATGTCCTGGAGAAAAACTTTTACCTGACTGTTTTGATCCTGTCGGGATGCGACGCGAGCATCTTGCCGAAGTTCGGAATTTTTTCGCGTCTCCGGTTCTTTGGCGTTCGACCACAACTGCGCGAGCGAACGAAGAAATCCTTTCTTGCGCGGAACGGCCCGGCCAAGAACGGTCGCGGGCAAATCAGACAACGCCACGCGAACCGATCCCGACATGATCATGAACGCCGAGGTGCCGTAATCGCCATTACGAACGACAATTTCGCCCCGCCTAAATTTTTGGACCCGCGTGTCGTGTTGCAAAATGTCCCGCAACGAAATGCGCTTCGGAAATTTCGCCGCGTCCATTTTGCTGAACGGTGCCAGCGATAAAATCCGGTCCACTTCGGATTCGGGCATCTCAGGATCAAAAGAAGCATCCCAGCGTTGCGGTCGATTTGAAATGAGTGTGGAAGCAGCCATGATTAGGAGAACGCGAAACGCGGAATGTGGTGCGCGGAGCGCAAAGGATTGATGGATCCCATTAAAATTGTTGAAATTGATTTACGCATCTAGGACTAAATCGCTTTTAGGTTTGCAGATGCAAGTCAGACACGAGCCATCTTCTGAACTGGCTCCATGTTCGCTGACGTAATCGATACTTCCCGATTTAATTGCGACGAGACAAGAACCGCAATTCCCCGCACGACAGCCGGATTCTATTTTAACTCCAAGTTCGTCAGCCAAATCGAGAAGCGAGCCGAGATTTGGATTCCACGCGGAAACTTTCCCAGTGCGGCTGAAAGTTACTTGCAGAGTCGGCGCACTGGCATCGACAATAACTTTCGGCGCAGTTTTTTTGACGGTGGCAGGGCCGAAAGCCTCGTAGAAAACCGCAGAGTCCGGAACGCCCCACGCGGAGAGATCATCGGTGATTGCTTTCATGAACGCGCCTGGGCCGCAGAGGTAATATTCAAAATTGTTGGAGGGTAGAAGTTCCTTCATCAATTTCACGCTGACGCGCTCGGCGTGTTGATAATCACGGCCCATTTGCTCGGTTTCGCGTGGCTTGCTGAAGCAAACGTGCAGATGAAAATTTTCGTGTTCCGTAGCGAGTTTTAACAAATGATCGCGTTGAATAAATTCCTCGCCGTTGCGCGCGCCAAAGTAAAACCAGATTTCACGTTTGGAGCCGCTTTCAAGAATCGCGTTGGCCATGCTCAACATCGGAGTGATTCCAACGCCGCCTGAAATCAAAACAACGGGTGTTGGTTTATGTAAATCGAGGAAAAAATTTCCGCTCGGCGCTTTGACATTGAGAATGTGGCCTTCGTGCAGCGTGTCGCAAAAAAGTTGAGAGGCGATTCCGTGGGGCACGCCGGGCTGATCCGTCGGCGCCAGTGCTTTTTTAATCGTCACGCGATAAAAATCTTTGCGATGACAATCGGAAAGCGAATAGCAACGAACCACCGGCTTGTCCCGTCCGGGAACATCGAGACCGAAGGTGAGATATTGACCGGGTTTGAATGCGGGCAATGGCTTGCCGTCGTGCGGCGAGAGATAAAAGGAATAAACGTCCTCGCACTCCCTGACCTTCTTTGTAATTTGAAATTTTCGATAACCATTCCAAAGCGCTTTGCTCTGTTCGACTTCTCGGAACTGCGCGGCGGCTGTTTTAATCAACAGTTTTAGATGCTCGCGAGAAAGTTGCTGTTGATTTCTTTCGTGAAAAACCGCGCGGAGGGAAGAGTAGAGCATCAGCAGAAGTTTTAGCGTCAAAACACCAAGCAAAAGCAGGCCGAATAAAAGCCCGACAGGATCTCCCAGTACAGCCCGGATTTGGTCGATAATGGATTGCATTGTGCTTATGTATTGTTTAACAAACGAAGCGTGCCGAGTAAACTTCTTACTTCATTGATTCGCTCTCTCGGCACGGTTCTCCTCTCGACAATGTTGGTTTTATTGGCGTTCAGCAAGAATGCCTTTTCAGCCGAAAAAAACCCTGGGACCCAGTTCCTGGGAATGAACTCGTGCAGTTCCTCTAGTTGTCACGGTGGTGCCGCAGAAAAGAAAAATGAATGTGTGATCTGGCTAAAACAGGATTTTCATTCGCGCGCTTTTGCCACGTTGACCACTGCTCGTTCGGCACGTTTGGGTGAAGTTCTGAAAATGGGTTCGCCCAAAACGGACGCGCGTTGCACAAGTTGTCATGCGCCTTTCCAGACCGTGCCGTCAACGCAGCAAAGAAAACGTCTGGATGCGACTGCGGGTGTTTCCTGTGAAACTTGTCACGGCCCCGCCGAATCCTGGCTGCGCAGTCATACACGATCCGATTTCACACATGTCGATCGAGTTAATGCGGGCATGCGCGACCTTAAAAACCTTTATGTCCGCGCCAACAGTTGCGTCGCGTGTCACCAGAACGTTTCCAGCAATTTGCTCGCGGCGGGGCACCCGGAGTTGATTTTTGAATTGGACGGGCAAAGTGTTTCCGAACCAAAACATTGGAGCGAATCCACCAACTGGAGCGGCGCGCAAACCTGGCTCGTTGGGCAAGCCGTTGCGCTTCGCGAGATGAGTTGGGAACTTTCCAAGACGCCCAATGACGAGAAGTTACGCCAGAAATGGAGCGGTTTATTTTGGTTACTGGCGAAAATTCAGGACGGTCAAATCTCCGCGTCGCTCGGCGCAAATGAAGTCCAGAAGTGGAGCGATGATCTTGCGCGCAAAGCCGCAGAGAGGGAATGGTCGCCGGAACTCACCCGGAAAATTTTGCATTCACTCGCGAACACCCGCGACGATTTTCAAACAAAGGATTTGCCGCAGCCGATTCAGGCACGCCGTGCCGAGCGCCTGGTGCTGGCGATGGATCGCCTGGTTCTTGCATCCGATAACAAACTGAAGCCAGCGGTGGAATCTGAACTCAACGAACTTTTTTCGCTTGTCCAATCGTTGCCCGATTTCGACCCCGCCAAGTTTGCCCAAGCTTTAGGAAGCTTTTCAAATAAACTGCGCGACTTTCGCTGAAATTTTCACCCGTGTCGCGCTCACGGGTTTTTTCCACCCAAAAAAAGGTGCTTGACCCGGTCCCCCGGACAACGCGGCACCCGCGACGGACAGATCAGGATGCATTCGTGCCCGAACCCGCGTAGGAACCGGCAGAGCGGAAACCCGCGCGGTCCCGCCTCTTAACAAAACTTCAGGGTGTCTTCGGGATGTGCGCTTTGCATCTTCTGGGTGAACTTGCGCACGTCCTCATGCCGCCCACCGATCACGTCCTAACGCCGCACCTCCGCGTTGTCACTGGGCGCGACGGAAAGGGCGATGGAATCATTATGGACATCCAGCCCGAGATATTGGATAACGTTCATGTGTCTGCTTTCCTTTCTTTGTTTGTGTTAATGACCAACAAATGTGGCTCGGCTCTCCGGCACACGCCGACGCGCACCCCACGCTTCTGGAAAGCAGACACGCTTGGCTCATTCATCGCCAGCCATACTGACTAGGTCTCATGCGCACGCCATTCTTCAATTCTCA
>JBKJOA010000052.1:0-14525 GCA_046593365.1 Limisphaerales bacterium | reverse complement strand
CGCTTTGGCATCGAGCAGGAATCCGTTTTTCCCGTTCTGCACAACTTCTCGCACGCCCGACGCATTCAGCGCGACTACCGGCAAACCTGCCGCCATCGCTTCGGCAATCACCATGCCCTGCGTTTCGCTCTGCGAGGAGAAAGCAAAAACATCCATCGCTGCGTAAGCATCGAAAAGTTCCCGTCCGCATTTTTTTCCGGGCGTGATCAATCTTTTCGTCAAACCTTTTCCGCGAAAGATGGAACGAATTTGTTTTTCTGACGAACCTTCGCCCACGATCAGGAAAACCGCTTTTGGCTCTTGTTTGAGAAACCGGCAAATCGCTCGGCACAAATACGGTAAATTTTTTTCCGGGGCAAGGCGACCGAGATGACCCACGACAAATGCGCCGGGCGAAATTTTATTGGTGGCGCGAAACGCTTTGCCATTGCCGCTGCTAAAACCTTTCACATCAATTCCCGTGGGAATGACTTTGATTGGCACTTCGACACCACGGCTTTTGATGAGTTCAGCAATGCTTTTGCTCGGTGCGATCACGCCGTCGCAAAGATTTGCGTAACGCGTGGAAAGTTCGATGGCGAATTGTTTCAACGCGGGCGAATCTCCTGGAACATAGTGCGTGTAATCTTCGTAGAGCGTGTGGTGTGTGAAAATGACGGGAACATGTTTGCTCGCCGCGATTCGTACCGCCGTGTCGCCGAGCAAAAATGGGTGATGCGAATGGATGATGTTCGCTTGGAAAGCATCGATGGCATCATTAAAAAATCCGGCAATCGGAAGACGCACGGAAAAATCGCTGCCGTTGAACTGTTGTAAAGCCGGGAGCCGCACGACATCTTTTTCTTCGGTGGCGGGTGTGCCTTCGGGTTGCGCAAATTCCGGCGCGACGACAAGCGCGTCGTGCCCCAATCGGCGATATTCTTCACAGAAAGTTGAAACCGACCGCGCCACACCACCGACGTGCGGCAGATAGGTGTTGGTCATCATGCAGATTTTCATAGCTTTGCTCATAGTTGGGGTGTGATTAGAAAAGTGTTGGCACGAGCGGCGCGCTCCTCGGCGACAAAACCCGGCACGCGCACTTCGATTTTTGGCGGGTTCGCGAACCAGTTTCCTTCGACGGAAACCTGGAAATTATTTTCGCCGGGCTGGAATGAAATGCTGACGGAACCAAAGCGCGTCAACGTCGGGCCAAACGAAATTGTTTTCCCGGTTTGCAACCAGCGCGGAAAAATCCCTGAGCCGATGATGAGCCGGTCGCTCTCTTCGCGCACAAATAAATTTCGAATCATCAAGGCCCATTCCGCCGCCGCCCAGATGTGTTGTCCGTCGCCCATGCAGCCGCCTTTGGTTTGCGGATGAATTGCCTCAGGCCATTGGCCGGTCGGACTCGCCAGTCGCGCCACGGTGTCAATCAATTCGAGCGCGCGCAAATCTCCAGCGCGCAAAAGAACCTGCGCCATATGAATCGTGAGATAGGCGTTGATGCCGCTGTGAATCATGTTTTGAAAAAAACCTCCATCAAAAAAACTGTGTTCTAAAAGATACGCTGCCGTTTTCAAAATTCGAGTTTCGCCGGGTGGGAATAGTTGCAGCGGAAAATCAGCGACGAGCGAACCGACCGCACCGGCATCCATGCGGCGATGCGGCGATGCGGAAATTGCGCCGCGCGATTCGCGATCAGGAATTTTTTTGAACGACGCGATAATGGTTTCAAGATATTCGTCAGCGCCCTCTGAAAAAAATTTCGCTTTCTCCGGTCTGGTCGGTCTCAGCAATTCCGCCGCGCAACGCAAGCCCGCCACGCCCCAAAAATTGTCCCAATAATAATAATCGTTTGGGCCAAGATGTTCCGCGCTGAATCCGGCGGGCAGCAAACCGGCGTGTGGCTCGGGAATATCGCGCGACAAACGTTTCTTCAAAATCCAGTCGGCACCTTTTTCAGTCGAGGCGAGCCATTTTTCAGGACACGCTTCGCCGGTCAATTGCAGATAGCGATGGTAAGCCCAGATTGCTTCGCCATTGGAATCCCATTCACCGTCTTGCGAAAGAAAATATCCGGCCATGGTCTGGCGTTTGGGAAAAAGATCGAGCGTGCGTTTGGTTCGCGCGCGCGCGCCGAGCGTGATCATCGCGTTCAAAATGAAAGCGGCATCGCGATACCAAAAGCGTTTGTAGGTGTACGGGCCGGGATAAACTTCGTGCGGCGAATGCAACACGAGCGAGGAAATCGCCGTGTCATAAAGAAATTGCATTTTGTGGTCGGGAACTTGTAGGCGGCTGAAAACGGAAATTTCATCGCTCCATTTCGGAACGGCTTCGTAAGCGGGTTCTTTGCTTGTATTCAGTTCATCGCTGATTGGAACGTGAATTTCCACCGGCTTTTTTTTCAGCGACGAAATGGAAAATAATGCCGCGCCAGTTGCCATCGAGACTGAGCATTCGATTTTGTCAGTTGGATTTCCATCGGGCAACGCATGCAGCACATCGCCTTCTTTGTAATTGCTGAAAACACATTTGTCCGGCGGTGCGTGAAAAATAATTTTATCCTTCCCGTTGACGAGCCAGTGCTGGCAATCGCGATCCGTTTGAATCGATTCAATGAAACTGATGCCCTCAGGATTGTAGGGGCGCACGACGACGGCTAGTTGCACGGATTCAGGTGCGTCGGCGGAAACGCGAATCACGCAATGCGGATGTTTATCGACCAATTGCATTTCGATTTCGGTGGAAATGCTCCAGCCGTTTTCCGCGATGCGATTGCGCACGCGCAGTTGATTTTCCGTTTCGATGGTCTGCTCGATGTTCTCCAGTTTCGAGGGAATAAGTCGCCGTTTGTCTTCGCCCAAGAGCCAGAAATCGAGCGACCAGCCATCGAAATGCGGCGTGACGAGTCCGCGCGGATCGACGATTGGATAAAACGGAACATCCGGCAAACCGACGGCGGTCCAGTTGCGATGCGTGAGATTGATGTGGCTGAAAGAAAAGGCGCGCGGAATAAACGACGCGTCGGATGGATTGAATTGGCGCTCTACCCAATACGGCCAGACCCAATCGAGATTATTTTGAATGGCTTTGGTGTTAATCAGTCCCCGCGCGTGAAAAAGAAATCCGGCGCGGAGAAGTTCAATTGGCTCGGCAACTTCAGAGGGTTGGGCAAAGCCGCGCAACTTGGCGAGGAAACTGATCGGATCCAGAAAGCCATTGGCCCGCGCGATGCGGGCAGCGAAAAATCTCCATGGAATCCATTTCAAAAGCATAACCGCAGAATACGCCTGCGGAGTCCATTTCACCAATCCTCGCCGCAAACCAAAATAGGGGAAATGCCGCGCCATTTGCCGGATTTCGGATGAGATAAAAATTTTGTCACAGAATTTCCTCCTGTTTAGAAAATTTTTGTAATGCTTCCGAAACCGATTTGCCCTTGTTTCTTGTTCGCGCTTGACCGATTTTCGCGCCATCGTAGCATCGCGCGACTTTTAAATTTTTGATGAACGCAATTTTAGCTCTTGAAGATGGTTCGGTATTTCGCGGACGCGGCTTTGGAGCGGCGGCCAGCGCTTGCGGCGAAGTTTGTTTCAATACGTCGATGACCGGTTATCAGGAAATTCTCACTGACCCGTCCTACAAAGGCCAGATCGTCACGATGACTTATCCGCTCATCGGAAATTACGGCGTGAATAATCAGGACATGGAATCGTGGCGTCCGCACGTCGCCGGTTTCGTGATTCGCGAACTTTCACCGGTGGTGAGCAATTGGCGCGCGGATTTTTCGCTCGCGGAATATTTGGAGAAGAACGGTATTCCAGGAATTCAAGGCATCGACACGCGCGCGCTCACAAAAAAATTGCGGGTGCGCGGCTCGTTGAACGGTTTTATTTCCACGGAAAATATTTCGGATGAAGAAGCGGTATCGCGCGCGAAAAATTGGCCGGGATTGATCGGCGTCGATTACGTGAAAGAAGTCACGCACAAGAAAGCGTTTCTCTGGGACGAAAAAGATGAGCAGAGCGCGAGTTTTAATTTGATTCGCGGCAACGCAGCGTTGGATTCGCGAAATGTTCGGGACGCCATGCCGCCAGCCGACATTCCAATTGTCGCTTACGATTTCGGAATGAAATACAACATCCTGCGTCGTCTGCGTCAGCAAGGTTTCAAAGTGCAGGTCGTTCCCGCAACAACGCCCGCTGCTGAAGCGTTGAAATATAAACCGTCTGGAATTTTTCTTTCCAACGGTCCCGGCGATCCTTCCGCGCTTGGCTACGCCGTGCAATCGACCAAAGATTTAATTAACAGCGGCGTCCCCATTTTCGGAATTTGTCTCGGCCATCAAATTCTCGGCCAGGCGTTCGGCGGAAAAACTTTCAAATTAAAATTCGGCCATCGCGGCGGTAACCAACCGGTGAAAGATTTGGAAAGCGGCAAAGTCGAAATCACTTCGCAAAATCACGGGTTCGCCGTCGATGCGAAATCGTTACCGTCCGACGTCGCGGTCACGCGAATTAATTTAAACGATCAAACCGTGGAAGGACTTCGTCACAAAACTAAACCGATCTATTGCGTGCAATATCATCCGGAAGCGTCCCCGGGTCCTCATGATTCCACGGCGCTGTTTTCTCAATTTCGGAGCTTGATTGAAAAGGGCTGAAACGTTTTGCTGTGTCGTGCTTTCCCGATTTTAAAAATTGATTTCGGTGAAACCGTTTGACTTGAAGTAGTTCCTGAACATAATCGGAGTTCAACATTTTATCTATGTCCAGACTTGTCGTTCTTAGTGAAGGTTTAACCGGACGTGCCTATGATTTGAAGGTGGATAAAACCACCATCGGGCGCGTCGAGGACAACTCCTTTCAAATTCCAGAAGGCTCGGTTTCGAGTCATCACTGCGAAATCCTGCTTCGCGGCAGCGAAATCGTGGTCAAAGATCTCAACTCCACCAACGGCTCTTTCGTCAACGGCCAGCAGTTCACGGGCGAAGCGGTCTTGAAGCCCGGACAAATCCTGCGCCTGGGCCAAATTGAAATGCGCCTGGAATCAGGCGAGGCCGCCGCCACTGGAAAAAAACTTCCAGACCAAACGATGTTTATTCCGCAAGGGGTCAAGTTGGGCAGCGACACCGGAACGAAACCGGTTCACTTCGGCGGCAGTTCTCCATTCGAAAAGAAAAACAACACAGGAACGAAAACCTTTATTATCATCGCTGTGGTTACCGCCGTGGTGATTTTTGGAATTATCGCTTACTTCCTTCTCGTCCAGTCCAAGGACATGAAACCGAAACCGACGGGAGAGAATCAGCTTTTCAACCAGCGGGCGACGTCGGCTGCTGCGTAGGTAATCAAAATATCGGCTCCAGCACGGCGCATCGAAAGGAGCGTTTCCATCATCACGGCACGTTCGTCGATCCAACCATTCGCTGCGGCTGCTTTGATCATCGAATATTCAGCGCTCACGGAATAGGCCGCGGTTGGATAGCCGAACTCGGTTTTCACGCGGTATAAAATATCCAGATACGCCAGCGCCGGTTTGACCATCACCATGTCTGCCCCTTCCTGAATATCCATGGCCACTTCGCGCATTGCTTCCTCTGAATTGGCTGCATTCATCTGGTAGCTGCGACGATCTCCAAACTGCGGCGTGGATTCGGCCGCTTCACGGAATGGACCGTAATAGGCGGAAGCAAATTTTGCGGCGTAGGAAAGGATCGGTGTATCCAGAAAGCCATTTTGATCCAATGCTTCACGAATCGCGCGGACACGTCCATCCATCATGTCGCTCGGAGCAACCATGTCCGCGCCCGCCTCAGCGTGGCTCGCCGCCGTGCGCGACAGCAATTTCAAACTGGCATCATTGAGGACACGACCGCGTGCCTCGACAATTCCACAGTGGCCGTGACTCATGTATTCGCACAGGCAAACGTCCGTAATCACGAGCAAATCGGGCAATTCTTTTTTCAGTAAGCGCACGGCTTTTTGCACAATTCCATTTTGCGCGTAGGCTCCGGACGCTTTGGCATCCTTGGTTTCCGGGATGCCGAAAAGGAGAACGGCTGGAACTCCGACGCAGTGGGCTTTGCTTGCTTCGACCAACAGTTCATCGGGCGAAAGCTGGAACACGCCGGGCATCGAAGAAATCGGCTGGCGCAACTTTTTTCCCGCACGAACAAATAAAGGGAGAACGAGTTGATCGGCGCTTAAATGGGTTTCCTGCACCAAACGGCGGAGCGCCGGTGAGTTGCGCAAACGGCGTGGGCGATAGTTTGGAAACTGGCCGACTGAATTCAAACTCATGGTTCGAAGTTAATGAATCGACTCCGCTGCGGCAATGCAGGAAAGCAACTGGCGGAAAACTTGGGGAATCTCGATGTTCCCGCCTTTCCAGCGTGCTGCGCTGGTCGAGACGACACAGACCCGCTCCAATGCTCTTGCTTTCGATGGCAGCATCGAGATGCGCCGAGCAGACTTAAGCTTTTCAACGGAGCGCAAAAAGCTAAAATCATTTTCATGTTCAAGCGCATCGCCTTCGCCTTCTCTGCTGTTGCCCTGGTTTTTTTATTTGGATTGCTGGTCGGGGTGCTCTTTCAAAAGTTTTCCGGAGCGAAGCCGCCGCCACAGATTTACAACACTTCAACCGTCATCACACAGGTCCAGGGACTGTCTGAACTCGTCACGGTCAAATACGTCATGGAAAAAGTCGTTATCCTCGAAGTCCCGTCGGAAAGCGTGCTCGCCCAAATATTTGCCGGGCAAAGCCGATTGATGCTGCTGGCCCACGGAATCATCAAAGCGGGGATCGACTTCCAGCAACTCGGAACCAACGACCTCCGCATCGAAGGCAAAAAGATTTTATTCAAAATGCCTCCTGCGAAAATCACCGATTCCTATCTCGACGATACTAAGACGCAAGTGCTGGAACGAACCACTGGCTTGTTCCGACCGTTCGACCGAAACCTCGAACAGAACGCGCGTCGGCAAGCGGTGGATGACCTGAAACGTTCCGCTCGTTACAACGGCATTTTGAAAGAAGCGGATGACCGCGCGCGAACGCAACTCGTCCACCTGTTTCACCAGCTTGGTTTCAGCGAAGTGGAATTTCGCTAGGGCAATGCTCGGAAAAGTCACTTAAAACAAATCATCTCTTTGAAACTACTTTCAAATGCCGCTTGGCAGTAATTCCCGCTTTTGCTTAGCTTTGCGCGCCTAATGAAACAACTGCGCGCTCTTTGCCTGATTTTGCTCTTCAGCTCCGTGACTGTGGCGACTCGCGCTCAGGAAGAGCCTGGGTTTAAAATTGAATCAAAAGACGACAAAGGATTTCTTGAAATCGATACCACCACCGGAATCAGCATTGCCACGAATGGGGTGATTATCACCTACAGCAACGTCGTCCTGACCGCCGATTCGGCGTCGGCTGATTCCAAGACCGGAGACATTCTCGCCGACGGAAATGTCACGATCAAAGCGAAAGGCATCATCTGGTCAGGCGAACGGATCTTCTACAATTTCAAAACACAGCAGATGGAGTCGGGCCAATTCAAGACCGGGCAAACGCCGTTTTTTCTTTCCGGCGAACAGTTGCGCGCCGACAAAACCAACGACACTTATTCGGGGACCAATGTGATCATAACGACCGATGATTACGCCGATCCCGCTTATAAAATTCGCGCTCGAAGCTTGACGATTGTTCCGGGAAAATATTTCGAAGCGCGTGAAGCAACGGTGCGTATCGGTGACGTGCCGATTTTCTATTTTCCTTATTACCGTCGAGCCCTCGGTCCGCGCGTGAACCATTTTGATTTTGTTCCCGGGTACCGGAGCACTTACGGCCCCTACTTGTTGAGCACGTACAATTTTTACACGAAAGAAAAAATCGATGGCGCGATTCATCTGGATTACCGCGAGAAGCGCGGTTTCGCGGGCGGTCCTGAGTTTGGTTATCATCTCGGCCCTTTTGGCGAAGGAAAAATCGGATATTACTACGCCCAGGATGACGCACCCAATTCCCAACCGTTGCTAGAACCTGTTCCCGATGACCGGCATCGCATCTCGTTTTCCCATCAAGCCACTGTGCGGACAAATCTCACCGTCAAAGCCGTTGCCAATTACCAAAGCGATCCGCGCATCGATCACGACTTTTTTGAAACGGAGTATCGCCGCAACGTTCAACCCAAAACCTTTCTCGAAGTGGATCAGCTTTGGCCGAATTACAGTCTAAACATTCTCGCGCAGCCGCAGGTAAATGATTTTCTGGAAACAGTGGAACGTTTGCCCGACATCAAACTTACCGCGTTGCGCCAGCAACTCGGCAACACGCCATTCTATTACGAGGCGGATAATTCCATCGGTTACTTCAAACGCAGCTTTGCTGACAACTCGACAAATTATTCCGCAGCGCGCGCCGATTCTTTTCATCAAATCCTTTTGCCACACACTTTCTTTGGCTGGCTCAACGTTACTCCGCGAGCTGGCGGACGTTTCACTTATTACACGGAGGCGGAGGGACCCGGCGCAACCACGAGCGAAGAGACTCGCGGCGTGTTCAACACCGGCTCGGAGGTTTCCTTCAAATCATCACGCGTCTGGGCCGGAGTGGAGAACAAATTATTAGACGTAAAAGGGCTGCGTCACATTTTTGAACCGTCGGTCAATTACGTTTTCGTGCCACGCCCCAATGTGCGACCGCCGGAGCTGCCACAGTTTGATCCTGAGTTGCAAAGCTTGCGCACCCTCCCGATTGATTTCCCGCAATACAACGCGATCGACGCGATTGACTCGCAAAATGTATTGCGTTTCGGTTTACGCAATCGCTTTCAAACGAAGCGCGAGGATCGAGTGGAAAATCTGTTAAACTGGGGTTTGACGACAGACTGGCGCATCGACCCGCGGACGAATCAAACCGATTTCGCTTCGCTCAGTTCTGGTTTGGAATTCAAGCCGCGAAGTTGGATCACTTTCCAGTCTGACACGCGTTACAATTTGAATCGCGCCCGCTGGCTGGAGACGCAGCATCATTTGCTTCTCGAACCGAACAACGTCTGGAGCGTGAGTCTGGGACATCGCTTTCTCGATAGCGAAGCGCTGGCTGGCTCGAGGATTGGTCATAATTTATTTACGACCAGTCTTTATTATCGGCTGAACGAGAATTGGGCGACGCGCATTTCGCATCATTTCGAAGCGCGCGATGGAACGATGGAAGAGCAATATTACACAGTGTATCGTGATCTCCGAAGCTGGACGGCGGCATTGACGTTCCGCGTTCGAGATAACCGGAGCGCTGGCATTGATTACACGATCGCGGCCACATTTTCTGTGAAAGCATTCCCACGAATTGGACTTGGGTCGGATCGCGACAAACCTTCGCAACTGGTGGGATATTAAAACCGCGACGTAGTTAACATATCGCCCTTCGCTTTTATAGTCCCATCAGATAAGGGTTTCCCGCCGTCATCTTTGCCATCATAACCAACGCCGTAAAGCAGGAAGCCGTTTGATTGAGGACGATAAATGAAATTATTCCCGTTGAAATTGTCTTTGGGCAAAAACGGCAGAAAGTTTGGAACCAAGTCGTCTAGCGTTTTAGGAAAATCACTTTTTTCAGTTTTGTAATTTTGAATAGCCAAATCTACCAAGAACAAACCTATTCGCGTTTGTGAATACTTCATCCTCAAGTTGATTTGCCGGGGAATGTCTCTTGCGGAGAAATAAGAACGAAGACCCGAAATTTTATCGCTCAATGTATAACGCTGATCGTAAATACTTTGATTTGCCATAACTTCATCAAATGTTTCGTGCTTGGAATATACTTCAGTCAAAGCCGTAATCACTCTCTGCTTTTGATCTATTGCCATCTGCCCGGTGATTTTCTGTAGCCGAGCCGCACCAATCCCTTCCATTATCCGGCTTTGCATCGCCCAGACCAGTGCCCCTCCTCGAGCTTGCTGACTCAAACGGACTAGATCCAAATAGCTCGCAATCGAATCGTCCAAGCGTTTTTCTTTATCCGCAACATCTCCCTCCGCCATCAATATTTGGGCTAAACTCAGAAACGCGCCACGTTCAGAAAGAGGGATTTCACGGGATATTGGGACACGCGAATCCCGGCTCAACCCAATACGAACGCGTTTTAACGCATCGCTGTTTTTCCTAAAAAATGATTTCCACTCGTCGATACATTCGCTGTTATCAAAGTTGCAATCTGGTCTTTGTCCCACAAATAAACTCATTGCTGCAACCAAATCATCGTAGCCATTTGGGTTCGGCAATAATATTGGCGGTGGCGGAGAGGGTTTGGGGAAAAGAAAAACGGCTGCCAGCACCACCAAAAACATTGAGCCAACTAAAATCCATTTTTTAAAACTCATGACTGTTCACAGAAACTGCGGAAGTTCGCGGAAGTTGCAACCGCGAAATGCAGAGTAATGGGGAGCGCACGCCGCTGGCGTGCGGTTTCGGCGGCCCGCCGAAACCTCGTTCCACAAACTTGGCTCGCGCCGGAAAAGGATAAAATGTGGAACGAAGGTTTGGGCGAGCCGCCCCAACCAGCACGCGGGCCGCGTGCGCTCCCCAGAGCCTCGAATCACAAAAGAAAATTGTTTTGAATCATTGCCAATCTTTTAAGTCTGATTCTGATGCAAGATTGACATTAAATTGTTCGCCGTGAAAATATGGCTGCATTGCTAACTGAAATGAAACATTCTTACACGCTTTCGTCCGCCCTAACGGGAACCGCCCTTGTCTCGATGTTGAGTTGCGCGCTTTCTCCTTTGTCTGCGAAAGCCGCAGTCGATTTTGTCAAAGATGTGAAGCCGATTCTGGAATTGAATTGTCTCTCTTGCCACGGCGCAAAGAACGCCCATGAAAATGGCGAACTCGATCTCACCACCAAAGCCATGACGCTCAAGGGCGGCGAAAAAGGGAATGACCTCGTGCCGGGCGACGCGGAGAAAAGTAAAATTTACACCTACATGGTTTTGCCTGCGGACAACAAACGAGTAATGCCGCCCAAAGATAAAGGGGGTCCCTTACCAAAACAGCAAACCGAGATCATTCGCCAGTGGATTGCCGAGGGCGCGACCTGGCCGGAGGAAGTCACGCTGGTCAATGTGAAGAAAATTGATTTCGTTCGCGACATTCAGCCGATTCTGGAAAAAGGCGGGCCGCTTTCGGAAACGGCCATTGCCGATTTGAAACTCTGGATTGAGCAAGGCGCGGTCTGGCCGAAAGACGTGAAACTTGGCGGCGGTGGAATGGACAAGGAGTCATCCATCGTCGCGGAAGCTCACAAGATGATTGCCGCCGCGTCGAAAGAATCAGCCGAATCGGAGATGAAAAAATATACCGGCACGATTCCTGGAACGACCGTCACGTTTGACATGATGCCGATACCAAGTGGCGAATTTTTGATGGGGAGTCCCGATTCCGAGTCGAATCGAAAACCTGATGAAGGGCCGCAACACAAGGTGAAACTTGACCCGTTTTGGATGGGCAAATGCGAAGTGACTTGGGACGAATACGAGTTGTTCTCGTATCCCGAGGAAAAGAAAAAGGGAGCGGACGGAACTTACACAAGCAACAACGCCGACGCGGTGACACGGCCGACCAAACCGTATGTCGAAATGAGTTTTGGCATGGGGAAAAATGGTTTTCCAGTTATCAGTATGACGCAGCACTCCGCTAATAAATACTGCCAATGGCTCAGCGCAAAAACCGGGCACTTTTATCGCCTTCCAACCGAAGCCGAATGGGAATATGCCTGTCGAGCCGGGACGACGACGACGTATTCGTTCGGCGACGACGCCTCGCTCCTGGGCGATTACGCGTGGTTTGCTGGCAATAGTGAGGAAAAATATCAAAAGGTCGGAAAAAAGAAACCGAATCCGTGGGGTTTGCACGACATGCACGGCAACGTCGTTGAATGGACACTCGATGGATACGATCCCAATTTTTACAAGCAGGTTGAAAATAACCTCGCACAAAACCCGTGGAACAAGGCAACGAAACCGTATCCGCATTCGGCGCGAGGGGGTGGGTGGGATAAAGACCACGGCACTCCGCAGAAGTTACGCAGCGCAGCCCGGCTTGGATCGGATAAAAACTGGAAAATGCAGGATCCGCAATTGCCCAAAAGCATTTGGTTTCTGACCGACGCGCAGTTTCTTGGATTCCGAATTGTGCGTCCCTTGAAAGTTCCGTCAGCCGAAGAAATGAAAAATTATTGGAACAGCGGTGTTGAAAATGAATAAGAAAACGTTTTTAATCCAAGCCATGAACCCAAACGACTCACAATTACCCGACAGCAAATTCACGCGACGTGATTTCATCAAAACAACTTCAACCGCAGCCATTGGTGGAACGTTTGCCGGCGCGTTGGCCGGATGCAGTTCTTCCGGAAAAAAGGCCGGTGTGGTGGCGGCAACAACGGTCGCCGGAAAAGCGTTTGCTCAAAATGACGGCACTCTCAAAATCGCGTTGATCGGCTGCGGCGGTCGCGGATCCGGCGCGGCGAACCAGGCACTGAGCGCTGATAGCAATGTAACGCTCGTGGCGGTAGTGGATGCATTTCAAGACCGGCTGGAAGACTGCCTGAAAAACTTGCGCAAAGAACACGGTGATAAAGTTGCGGTTCCCGAGGAAAACAAGTTTGTTGGGTTCGACGGTTACATAAAGGCCATCGCTCTAGCTGACGTGGTGATCCTGGCAACACCGCCAGGTTTTCGCCCGATCCATTTCGAAGAAGCGGTCAAGCAGGGCAAACATGTTTTCATGGAGAAGCCAGTCGCCGTGGATGCCCCGGGCGTCCGCCGCGTTCTCGCCGCCGCTGAAGAAGCGAAAAAGAAAAATCTAAAAGTCGGCGTCGGTTTGCAACGTCATCATCAACTCGGATATTTGGAAACGCTCGACCGCCTGCATGGCGGCGCGATTGGCGACATCGTGGCGATGCGCTGTTATTGGAACGGCGGCGGCGTCTGGGTGCGCCCTCGTCAAACGGGCCAAACCGAAATGGAATATCAAATGCGCAATTGGTATTACTTCAACTGGCTTTGCGGCGATCATATCAATGAACAACACATCCACAATCTGGACGTCATCAATTGGGTGAAAAACGGTCATCCGGTTCGTTGTCATGGAATGGGCGGACGCCAGGTTCGAACTGGTATCGATCACGGCGAAATTTTCGATCATCATGCGGTCGAATATGAATATGCCGATGGCTCGCATCTTTTCAGCCAATGCGAACATATTGAAGGGGTTTGGAGCAGCGTTTCCGAACACGTCATCGGGACAAAAGGAACGTGCGACGTGAGCAGTCACGTCATTCGAGGAGCGAATGCATGGAAATTTGAAAAAGACGGCGCGCGCGACCCTTACCAGCAGGAACACGACGATTTATTTAAGGCAATTCGCAGCGACAAGCCATACAACGAAGCGGAGAATGGCGCGAAGAGCACCCTGACCGCAATCATGGGGCGCATGGCGACATATTCTGGAAAAGTGATCGAATGGGATGAAGCGCTTAATTCCAAAATCGATCTGATGCCGAAAGTTTTTGCATGGGATGCGAACCCGCCGACGATGCCCGATAAAGATGGCCGATATGCAATCGCGATTCCGGGCAAGACAATTGCGGTCTAAAGTTTATCTAAATTGACGTGAAAGAGACGCTTCGAAAGAGACGTCTCTTTTTTTGTCGTAATGGGTAGGGCGCGTCACTCCGTGCGCGCCGCAGTTGGTCAAGAGTTGCGCAGTTTTCTCGCTACAAAATCGGCGCACACGGAGTGACCCGCCCCACCGCCTTATTCGTAGAATTTCTTAAATCCGCTTGATTCGAATTCTTCAATTTGCTCACCCGGCTTCCGCAGAATACGAATGGCGGCATGAGAAGTTTTTTGCGTCAGCTTCAATCCTTTTTCCGGCCCGAGCACACTTGCCGCAGTCGCCAGCGTGTTGGCCGTAATGCAATCTTTGGCAATCGCGTTGACGAGACTGTGATCGGTCAATCCAATTCCCGTATGCGGATCGACAATGTGCGAGTAACGTTTGCCGTCTAGTTCCAGCCGCTGAAACAAATCGCCGGACGTTCCCAAGGCGGCATTTTTCAGAAGAACAAATTTCTTCGTCGGCGCGTCCGGCGCATCGAGTGGGGCGATTTCGATTCGCCATCCTTTCTTTCCGGGGGGAGGTTCGCTCACCGCCAAATCGCCAGCACCCGCCACCAATGCAGAAATAATTCCGCGCTGACGTAAAACTCGCAATCCCTCATCCACGGCATACCCCTTCGCAATGGAACCCAAATCCAATCGCATGTTCGGAACAAGTAGTTCCGCACTGTGGCTCTTGAATTCAAGCCGCAGATTTTTGTATCCCACCGCTTTTCGCGCTTCAGCAAGGCGATTGGAGTCAGGCATTCTTTTTTCGCGTCGCGCTTTGCGCCAGAGATTCACATACGGCCCCACCGTTACATCAAACGCTCCCCTGCTCCGCCCGGCTAAATCCTGCGCGCGTTGCAGAACAAACCAAAGATCGTCGCTC
>JBKJOA010000004.1:0-4537 GCA_046593365.1 Limisphaerales bacterium | reverse complement strand
CAAAGCCTTCTTCATTTCCTGGACCGAAACTTCGTCCGGGTTCACCGCAGGATTCGTCGGTTCGGGCAGAATTCCGCAGAACATTTCGTAATCAATCAGTTTGGTGATGCTCGGATTATCCCCGCACAACGGGCATTGCGGATCGCGGCGCAGTTTCAATTCGCGAAACTTCATGTCGAGTGCGTTGAACAACAGCAAGCGGCCGATCAGTGAACTTCCTTTGCCCAGCGCAAGTTTCAAAATTTCCGTGGCTTGAATACAACCAATGATCCCCGGCAAAACTCCAAGCACGCCGCCTTCCGCGCAACTTGGCACCATTCCGGGCGGCGGTGGCTCTGGATACAGACAGCGATAACACGGCCCGCCCAGATGCGGCGCGAAGACGCTGGCTTGGCCTTCAAAACGGAAAATCGAACCGTAAACGTTCGGTTTCTTCAACAACACACAAGCATCGTTGGTCAGATAGCGCGTGGGAAAATTATCGGTGCCATCGACGACGATGTCGTATTGCGAAATGATTTCCAATGCGTTCTCGGAAGAAATCCGCGTGTTGTGAATGACCACTTCTACATTGGGATTGATGCTCTTGATGGTTTCCTGGGCCGAATCGGTCTTCGGGCGGCCCACATCACTGGTGCCGTGAATAATTTGCCGTTGCAGATTCGAAAAATCGACGGTGTCGAAATCGAGCAACCCCAATTTTCCGATTCCCGCAGCGGCCAGATACATAGCGATCGGCGAACCAAGTCCGCCCGCGCCAATGCACAACACGCTGGTTGAGCAGATTTTTTTCTGACCCGCCATGCCGACTTCTGGAAGGATTAAATGTCGGGAGTAGCGGCGGATTTCGTCGTTGTTCAATTGCATAACAAAAAATTGTTGAGCGAGAGTAGATTAGGTTTGAGATAAATCAAGTCGCCAACCTATCATCCCATGGTGACATTAAATGCAAAAGCAACGGCGTCAATTTTGAGGAAACAAACGCCACTGCGCCCGACACTGGCGATGGTTTTAGGCAGCGGTTTTCAACACGCTTTGGCCCATCTGGACGTGGCGGTGGAAATTCCTTATGGCCAGCTTCCCGGCTTCATGTCGGTGGGGGTGAGTGGCCACGCGGGCAAACTCGTTATCGGCAGTTTTGGAAAAACACCAGTGCTCGTGCTGAAGGGGCGTACGCATTTTTACGAAGGGCATGAAATGGACCGCATCACGTTTCCCATTCGTGTGCTCGCGGAATTTGGAATTCGTTCGCTGCTCTTGACCAACGCGGCGGGCGGAATTAATCGTAAATTTAAAGCGGGCGATTTCATGGTGCTCGAAGATCATATCAATTGGATGGGAACAAATCCGCTGCGTGGCCCCGCGCATCCCGGGCTGCCTCGGTTTGTGGATTTGACCCGTGTCTATGAACCAAAGTTGAACGAACTTCTGAAGAAAGCGGGCAGGCAAACCAAGCTTCGTTTGCACTCGGGAGTTTATCTGGCTACGTTGGGACCGAGTTATGAAACGCCTGCTGAAATTCGTGCTTTCGGACGGCTCGGCGCGGATGCTGTCGGGATGAGCACCGTTCCGGAAGCGATTGTGGCGAGGCAGTACGGCTTGTCGGTCGCGGCCATTTCCTGCATTACAAATCTCGCGGCGGGACTTGGTTCGGGAAAATTATCCCACTCTGAAGTCCTGGCTATTGCGGAACAAAGGAAAGGGGCCGTCGCGCAATTTCTAAAACTTTTTTGTGAGTCGTATGCAAAAAGTTAGCAAAGCACAGTTAATTGCCGCTGCGTTGAAGGCGCAGAAAATGGCTTGCGCGCCGTATTCTAAATTTAAAGTGGGGGCGGCGTTGTTGACGGAAAGCGGCAGAATTATTTCCGGTGCCAATGTGGAAAGCGTGAGTTATGGATTAACCTGTTGCGCTGAGCGCGTCGCTTTATTCACTGCGTTAACTAATGGAGAAAAATTTTTTGCAGCCATCGCTGTGGTAGCACGGATTGATGGTGGCGGCATGCCCTGCGGCGCTTGCCGTCAGTTGCTGTCCGAATACGCGCCCAGTGCCACAGTTTACGTGAGTGACAGCGCGAAGCCGAAACAGATCAAAGAATTTTCCGTAAAGGAGTTGTTACCCGGGGCGTTCTTGGATTTCCGACCCACTTCGGTTTAAGTTTATTGAGATCGGTTTGCCCTTAGGTATCCGAAGAGTTTGTTTGAGATAGTCATGAAGTCGGATTTTTCATTTTTGCTCGAAAATGCAAGTTGGCCCGCGCTACTTTTGGAAGCGGGCGGAACGATTCGTCGCGCCAACCAAATGGCTATTGAAGTCTTCGGTTCGATTATCGAAGGCGAAAGTTCACAGCTCTCGGCTATATGGGCTGCGGACAACGGTTCATCGGCGGAACAATTTATTGGCCGCTCGGACCTGACTTTAAGTGGTGCGATGCCGCTCAAATTCCTGAGCAAAGGTGGAGGGATCACTCCGTTCACGACCTACATTTCTTTTTTTCACCGGGAAGAACAAAAGTATTTTGTTTTTCAGCTTTTCCGGGAAACGGGATCCACCGAAGCCAACTCACTGCAAAAGCAAAAGCTCGATTGCGCGTTGCAATTAACCCGATCTGTTGCGTTGGATATTAACAATGCCCTCACGGGAATTCTTGGGCACACCTCTCTGGTGTTGTCGCAAATGGAGTCGAAAAATTCCTGGCGAGCTTCGCTCCTGGAAGTGGAAAAAGCCGCGATCAAAGTCGCGGAAATTACCGACGATCTGGCTGGATTCAGTCGCCAGGAAAAAGAGCCGCGCACGCCGATTGCCGCGAACTTGAATGCCATCGTGCAACGGAGTGTGGAGATGTTTCGCACTCCAGAACGTGTCGGCATTGCCTGGTCAGTGCAGTTGGAGAGAAAACTTTTCTCCGCCGTTTTCGACGAGGCAAAAATTCAGCAGGCCCTTACAAAAATTTTAGAGAACGCCGTCGAAGCGATGGGTTTGGATGGAAAAATCAGCGTGCAAACACGCAATCTGGAATTGTCCGAAGCGACTCAGGACCGAATGGCCAGACTGGCTGCCGGAACCTATGTCTGCATTGAAATTGTGGACACTGGTTCTGGAATCGACGCTGAAGTTTTGTCGAGGATTTTCGAACCTTTTTTTACCACGAAAGATCCGAGCCGCCATCGTGGGCTGGGCTTGGCATGGGTCTATGGGATCCTCACCAACCACGGTGGCGGCGTGGCGGTTTCCAGCCAGGTGGGCGATGGAACTTCAGTGCGGATCTATCTGCCGGCGAATCAGAAGTTGGTAAAAGATGTCTCCTTGGAGATCGTTGATTTTAGAGGAACCCAAACCATTTTAATCGTTGACGACGAGGAGTTAGTTTTGACGATGGGTCAGAAGGTCCTGTCGTCCTACGGGTATCAGGTTCTTACGGCGAAGAGCGGGAAGAAAGCGCTCGAAATATTGTCCGCAGCGCAAAGCCCCATTGACCTTGTGATCACAGATTTGATAATGCCGAACATGGGTGGCCGCGAATTGATCGAAAAAATCCGGCGGAACTCACCCGGCATGAAGGTGATTTGCTCGAGCGGAGCGATTCGTGCCCACAACGCGGAGGACAACGATGCTTACCTTGAAAAACCATTTACGAGTCACGATCTGCTTCGCAAGGTTAAGGAGATGCTCAGTTCTGTTTCGTAAGTTGACGGGGTGTCTCTTTCCGTTTTGAATTTATCTTATGCAAATCGAAAGTCTGAAAGTTTTTTGTGATCTGACTGAGACGGAAAGTTTCACCAAAGCTGCGCACATCAATGAGGTAACACAATCCGCTGTCAGCCAGCAGATAAGTTCATTGGAGAAAACTTTCAAATCATTGCTGATCGAGCGCAGCAAAAAAAAATTCCGGCTCACGCGCGAAGGACAGGTGCTCTACGAGTACAGCAAACAAATCATTCAAACCTATGACTCGCTTCATAATCGGTTGCAGGAAATCAAAGACATCATTTCTGGAACCGTCCGGGTGGCCACGATTTACAGTATCGGCTTGCACGATCTTCCTCCCTATCTGAAGAAATTTCTGCGAAGTTATCCGACGGTCAACGTTCACATCGAATATCGCCGCGCGAACCAGGTTTATGACGATGTGCTCGGTAACGTCGTCGATTTGGGCCTCGTCGCTTATCCGGTCAAAGATTCGAAGCTGGAATTGATTCCGCTGCGCAAAGACGCGCTGGTCATGATTTGTCATCCGAGTCATCCGCTCGCGAAAAATAAAACCGTGAAGCTCTCGCAATTGGCCGGCCAGAAATTTATTGGGTTTGAGCCGGATATTCCAACGCGCAAAGCCATCGATAAAATTCTCAAGGAAAACAATGTCGAAGTGCAGACGGTGATGGAGTTCGACAACATCGAAACCGTCAAACGCGCCGTGGAAATCGAGGCCGGAATTTCCATCGTGCCGCAAGGGACAATTACGCAGGAAGTTTCCAAGCAGACCTTGGCCGAACTTAAAATCGAAGGGCTTGAACTGTTTCGTCCGCTCGCCGCGATTTA
>JBKJOA010000481.1:0-3995 GCA_046593365.1 Limisphaerales bacterium | reverse complement strand
GGGGCGGCGAGAAACCGTGTCAAAAAGTTATCCAACAAAACGAAGGTGCTGGTTGCGCCGGGTCGCGATGGACAAATTGATTTGCGTTGGTTGCTGAAAAAGCTTGGGGAAGAAAATGTCACGAGTTTGCTGGTCGAAGGCGGCGGTGAGACGAACGCCAGATTTCTTGAGCAAAAATTGGTTCAGCGCATTGCGTTTTTCTATGCGCCGAAAATTCTTTGCGGACGAGATGCGAGGAAGAGCGTTGCGGGAAAAGGAATCGAACGGATTGAGCAGAAAATTTCTTTGCATCAAGTCGAATGGAAAAAGCTGGGAGCAGATTTGTTTTTGACCGCACGAATCGCGGAAGGTTGAATTGACCCACATGTTCACTGGAATCGTAGAAGAAGTCGGCATCATCGAATGCATTGAGCATTCGGCCAAAGCCATTCACTTGACGGTGCGGACCAATCTTTGCGGGCGTGATCTCCGGGTCGGCGACAGTCTCTCCGTGAACGGTTGTTGCTTGACCGCGGTAAAAATCATCACTCGTGCTGGAAGAAAATTGGTGCTCGTGGATCTGCTTGAAGAAAGCTGGCGGCGAACCAATCTTCAGTTCGTGGAAATTGGTTCTGCGGTGAACCTCGAACGCGCACTCCGCGCCGACGGCCGACTCGGCGGACATTTTGTCACCGGACACATTGACGGGCTTGGAAAAATTCTCCGCTGGGAAAAGATCGGGCAGGATCATTTTCTGGAAATTGGCGCGGCTGCTAACCTGATGCGCTATGTGATGTTCAAAGGTTCCATCGCGATTGATGGCATCAGCTTGACCGTGGCAGAGGTGCGCAGGAAAAGTTTCGCGGTGTGGATCATTCCACACACTCATGAAGTGACCGCGTTACGTGAACGAAAGATCGGCGACGCCGTGAATCTCGAAGGTGATTTGCTCGGTAAATATGTGGAGCGTTTTATTTCTTTGGCGCCGGTGTAACAAATTTCGGGTCCGAACTCTCGCCGTGCGGCTCGACCATCCTGATTTGTCCCGCCGGCACAGAGAACTCCTGGCCCATGGCGTCTTTGAACACATATTTTCCAGTCGCCTTGTTGTAAATTGGCTTGGTAACTCCCGAAAATTTTCGGTTTGTCCCCATTGTCCCCACGGTCACGTCATAGCTGCTCTTACAGCCGATGAACACGACAACGCTCATGAAGCAAAGAATTGCGGTTCTCAACGAGAGAAAATATTTTGCCGCCCGTTCGGTCGTAACTCTCGAATTTTGTGCGTTGTTCATGTGCAAATAAATGCATGATCTACCGTGTTCGTTCAATGGAAGAAATAAATTCATTTCCCCTGCGCGCCGAAGTTGCGTGACAAAATCCAAGTCTCCTGAGAGAAACACAGCCTCATTATTAAATGAAAACACCAATTTCAATTTTCGTTTTCCTCCTGATTGTGTGTGGCAGTGTAAATGCGCAGAAAACCCTTCCGCCCGTTTCAGAGTTGCCGCCCCAACCCGGCTTGCCCGATCCGCTCCGGATGTTTGACGGAAAACCTGTCGCGAGCAAAAAGGATTGGTTCAACCAGCGGCGGCCTGAATTAAAATCGCTGTTTCAGCATTACGAATACGGCTACTTTCCGCCGCCCGCAAAAATCAAAGCGACGGTTGAGGAGATCGATAATAAATTGTTCAGCGGCAAAGCAACTTTGAAACTGGTGACAATTTCTTTTGCGCCGAAAGATTCACCGAAGATTAATCTGATGCTCGTTGTTCCAAATCAGAAGAAAAGTCCCGCACCGGTTTTTCTTGGTCTCAGTTTTTCCGGCAATGACACGCTTATCGCCCATCCAATGGTTCCCATTCCAACCGTGTGGATGAACGGAAAAATTCCCGGCGTGACGAATAATCGCGCGACGGAAGCGGGTCGTGGAAAGCTAATTGATGTGTGGAACATCGAACAATCTATTGATCGCGGTTATGCTGTCGCGACCATTTTCTGCGATGACATTCAGCCGGACAGAACCAATGCGACCACGGGAGTTCGCAAATTTTTTCACGGTTCAAAAAATTCTGAACAAGACTGGGGAACCATCGCGGCATGGGCGTGGGGTTTGCAACGCGCGGTCGATTATCTCGAAACCGACAAGAGCATCGACCAGAAGAAAATTGCCGTCGTCGGCCATTCACGTCTTGGAAAAGCGGCGATCCTTGCCGGAGCTTTCGACGAACGGATCGCGCTGGTCATTCCATTGCAAGCCGGTTGCGGCGGGACTTCGCCTGCGCGCGGGAAAGTCGGCGAATCGGTCAAGCGCATCAACACCAGCTTTCCGCACTGGTTTAGTGGTGAGTTTAAGAAATTCAACGACGAGCCGGAGCGATTGCCGTTTGATCAGCATGGTCTGATTGCCTTGTGCGCGCCGCGTCCGGTTTTGCTTTCCAATGCGGTTGAGGATTCGTGGGCAAATCCGGAAGGGCAGTTCGAAATTTTGAAAGCAGCAGACAAAGTTTATCAACTGGTCGGTGTAGCAGGAATTGCTTCTGAGAAAATGCCGGAAGTCGGCCAACTGATGGACAGCAAGCTCGGCTACTATATTCGTCCGGGCAAACATTCCATGACGAAAGACGATTGGAAAATCTTTCTCGATTTCGCCGACAAGCATTTTAGAAAACCTCAATGAAGAAAACTAAAATTATCGCAACGCTCGGCCCCGTCACGGAATCCGCCGAGATGATTGGCAAACTGATCGATGCTGGAATGAACGTCGCGCGGCTCAATATGTCGCACGCGAAGCACGATTGGGTGCGCCACATGGTGAAAGATATTCGCGAAGCGGCGGCGGCGCGAAATGTTTGCGTCGGAATTCTCATGGATACGCAAGGGCCGGCGATTCGCACTGGAGATTTGCCCATCGCGCTTGATTTGAAACCGGGCCAGAAATTCACGCTCACGGTTCGCGGAGAGAAGAGCGAAGAGGAATCATCCGTCGATGTGAACTACGAGAATTTCGTCAACGACATCAGCGTCGGCGACACGGTGCTGCTCGATAATGGTGAAATTCAAATGAAAGTTTTGCAGAAATTCGCCAACAAAATTGAGTGCGAAGTTTTGACGCCGGGAAAATTGGGGAGTCGGCGCCACATTAATTTGCCGGGCGTGCGAGTCAGTTTGCCCGCGCTTACTGGAAAAGATTTGCAGGATGTTGCGCTCGGTCTGGAATTGGGCGTCGATTACCTTGCGCTGTCGTTTGTGCGCGAGGCGAAAGATATTCGGCAACTGCGAGCCGTGATTGCGAACTCGAATCACAAACCGATCATCATCGCGAAATTGGAAGACCAGCAAGCGATTGAAAATTTGAAGGAAATCATTCAGGAAGCCGATGGGGTGATGGTCGCGCGCGGCGACTTGGGAATCGAAGTTCCGTATGAAGAATTGCCGATCATCCAGCGGCGCGCGGTGAAATATTGTCTCCGCATCGGCAAGCCGGTGATTGTCGCCACGCACATGCTCGAAAGCATGATTGAAAATCCGATTCCCACTCGCGCCGAAGTGACCGATGTCGCCAACGCCGTTTATGAACAAGCCGATGCCATCATGCTCAGCGGCGAAACCACCGTTGGAAAATATCCGCTGAAATGTTTGGAAGTTTTCAATCGCGTAGCGGAACGAATCGAGCGGAGTGGCGGAGCGAATTTTCAGGAGCGCGCCGAACTGACCAACCAACGGGAAAAATTAGTGAAAAGCGCCGTGGTCATGGCAGATGAATTGAAAGCCGACGCGATTCTGGTTTTCACGTTGACCGGAACTTTGGCGCGTTACGCCAGTTGGATGCGTCCAAGGCATTCGCCCGTTTACGCGATTTGCGACACGCAACCCGTGGCCGATTCGCTCACGTTAAACTGGGGCGTGCGCCCGGTGGTAATTCCGTTTGATCACAGCAATCGCGAGAAAACCATTTCGGCAGCCATTGAAAAGTTGGTTGAACAAAAACTGCTGGGCAAAGGAAACACCGTCGT
>JBKJOA010000476.1:0-2604 GCA_046593365.1 Limisphaerales bacterium | reverse complement strand
ATCAAGAATATCAATACAGTCAGACCCATACCAACCAGCTTGACCCGCGCAAACTTTTCTCCCAAGCGGGATTGAGTGACTACGATGTGTTCACCGGCGGGCAATTGACCAACCGCTTTTTCTACGACCGCGATGATCGTCTCCTTGGCGAAGAATCTTCACGCGGCATTTCCCTCGCCTATCAATATGATGGCAACGGGAATCTCACGCGCCAAGCGATTCTCTCCCGCGCCACCGAGACGAACGGGCTACCGGTACTCTGGCGCTTTCTCAACGGCTTGACCAACAATACGAGCCCCTACGTGGACAGCGACGGTGACGGCTGGTCTGATTATCAGGAATGGAAAGCTGGCAGCAGTCCCACCAACGCGTTGTCCACGCCTAATCTACTCGGCAATCCTGGGACGAACATCGCTTCGCTTACACTGCCGTTTACTCCCTCAAATTTTGTCGTGGGCGTTGGTCAGTTGGATGGCGCGGGTGCAGAAGAAATCGTGGTGGGGGCGGATGGCAATCCTGGAACGAACACAAACTTCCTGCTCGTGCTCACGCAAACTTTTTCTGGCTGGCAGACGCAGCGAGTGGATGTTGGGCAATTCGGAATCACATCCATCGCGGTCGGCCAGGTGACGAACCGGCCCAGCGCGGGGATCTATGTTGGCCTGCGCGGGACGACGAACGGCAGCGGGCGCGTGATGGAGTTCACAAGAAACGCCAGCCTCTGGCAATCAAACGTGGTCGTGCTTTCGACAAATCAAGCGGCGTTCGTGCTGGGCGTGCGTAGCAACAATGATTTGTTGGCCAGCTATGCAACTACAAATTGGGTTGATGGCAGGTTGTTTAGTTTGGTGTCAGTCACAAATCTTTGGACTTCACAACCAGTGGGCACCAATACTTCGCATCGAGGGTTGGGTACGGTGGAAAAATTGAGTTTGACAAACCAAACCTCGCTTCGTGTACTCGATTCAGGCGGGATTGAATTAGCCAGTGCATCACAGCTTCCGACAAACGCAATTTTTTGGCCTACGAGTGGCAAGACTTACTTACCAACCACAACTGCGATGACTTGGTCGAACGCGCAATCGTACTTTCAACAATTCGGGGGGAATCTTGCCACTGTTGAGAGCAGCAATGAGAATGTATTCGTGCTAAATCAGGTCCCGAGCGGTTCCGAGAAATGGATCGGGCTTTATCGAAATCCCGGTTCCAATAAGGATGATCCGAATAGCTGGAAGTGGGTTAGTGGCTCAACCTCAGCGTTCCGGAACTGGGATGGCGGGCAGCCTGATGGCATCGACACATTATGGGTGCATCTGCTACAAACCCCCGGTACGTGGAACGACCAAAACAATACGGTCGCCTATTTTGCTGTTGGTGAAGTACCGTCCCTTACCCGTTTGGCGCTAATTGAACCTGGCGCTTCACGGACGAACAATTGGCGCGGCAGTTCACTCGCGTCCGGTTTTCTGCGTGGTACAAATGGCAGTTCCATTTTCTACAACTTCGCGGATGATAAAAACGCCAATGGCTTGATTGATTTCGGGGACGATTTCGTCACTGCTGAGTATCTCGTGAGCGGTACCAACGCGAACTTGTTGACGCTTTCCCGCCAGCCCATCGCTGCATTGTCACCGGCGCAAAGCTACGGTCTGGCTTCGGTGAATTTCCTCAACAGCAGCAATGAAGTATTTTTCACTGGCGAGCCAGACGGTCAGGTATTCGCGTGGACAGGCACAGGGACGAATGCAATGCAAAAACAATTGTTCAGTGCTCACCACTCAGGTAAAGCTTGGCACTCACTGGCGAGCGTGAAGACGTTGGAGTCGGGCGAAGGCTTGATCGGTCTTCGCGTTGACCCAACGAATCAAAACAAATGCGACCTCACTTTCTGGTCGCCGCAGACCGGGTTGCCGAACACGACAGCAATTTCTCAGACGGCTCCGCTCACGCGTATTCTTCCAACACCGAACTCGGGCAAAGGCTTGGCTAAAGTAAAAATCCGCATCTGGGATGCCGAAGGAAATGTTTCGTTGCCGATGTTGCAATTTCAACCGCCCGGCACCTCGAACTGGATTGACGCATCCGTCTTGAAACTGAATGGAACAAATTACAGTTTCAGCACGAGAGTCGCGGCTCTGCCCACCGGTTCCGAACACGAGTTCCTATGGTACGCTGGGGCTGATCTTGGACTTGGTGTTACAAACACCGTTTTGCTTCGCGCGCGGTCGAGAGACATAACGCTTCTCGGGGATTGGTCAGAATCGACGCCCTATCAGGTCGCAACAACGTCGGACTCAGACGGCGACGGATTACCGGATGCCTGGGAGTTAGCCAACGGATTGGATGCAATGTCGAACATCGGAGTGAATGGCGGTTCTGGTGATTACGATGGAGACGGTTTCAGCAACTGGTCTGAATACATCACGGATACAGATCCACGAGACCCTTCGTCCTACCTACGCATCAGCGGAGTCAGGGTAAATTCAAATAACATTGTTGTAGAATGGTTCGCCGGTTTGCAATCCAGTCAAATTCTGGAACGAAGCAGTTATTTGAGCACGGGCCAATGGGTCCCCATTTGGACGAATGAAATGGGCTTGGCGA
>JBKJOA010000460.1:0-7650 GCA_046593365.1 Limisphaerales bacterium | reverse complement strand
AAAAACCTCTTGCGCAGATAAATTTGATTGTTATATTCCGCCTCCCGTTACGCCAGAGGTGGTGAACGGCAGCGATTTCAGCGTGACCGATAACTGACAGCCCGTCTGGGCGCAGGATTAATGGCCAACGCACTCCAAGCTGAGAATTTGGATTTTTGATTTTTATGCCAGTAAAGAGCTTTAGACCATTAACGCCGTCAACGCGCTATCTCACGATAGCGTCGTTCGAGGATATTACGAAGACGCACCCGGAAAAGAGCTTGATTGAGATCAAGAAAAAAACCGGGGGGCGCAATCATTATGGACGTGTGACCAGTCGCGGTTGGGGCGGCGGACACAAGCAGTTCCATCGCATCGTCGATTTCAAACGCAACAAACACGGCATCGAAGCCGATGTGATCGCGATTGAATATGATCCATTGCGCACGGCGCGTTTGGCTTTGCTGCAATATAAGGATGGCGTCAAGACTTACATCATCGCTCCGGTCGGGTTGACGGTTGGCAAGAAAGTGATGAGTGGGCCGACGGCTCCTCCTGATATTGGAAACAGCTTGCCGCTCGGCACGATTCCAGTTGGTTTGCCCATTCACAATATTGAAATCACTCCCGGTCGCGGCGCGCAAATGGTCCGCACGGCGGGCGGCGCAGCGACGTTAATGTCGCGTGACGAAGGTTACGCGCAAATCAAATTACCTTCCGGTGAAATTCGACGAGTCAACGAAAGTTGCTACGCAACCATCGGGCAGGTCGGAAACACCGAGCACGAAAACGTAGTTCTTGGTAAAGCGGGTCGCAGTCGGCATCGCGGGATTCATCCGTTGAGTCGCGCGGTGGCGAAGAACCCGGTTGACCATCCGATGGGCGGCGGCGCGGGTAAGACTTCCGGCGGTGGCCATCCCGTGACTCCCTGGGGCGTGATCACGAAGGGCTACCGGACTCGTAACAAACGCAAATATTCCAACAAATTTATTCTCGTGCGCCGTGATGGTCGTCCGATGAAACACAAATAATTATGGGACGTTCGATTAAAAAAGGTCCGTTTATCGAGGCTTCGCTGATGGATAAAATCGTCAAAGCAAAAGCCGCGAACCAAAAATCGCCAATCAAAACATGGTCACGCCGCTCGATGATCACGCCTGATTTTGTCGGGCTTACTTTCAGCGTCCATAACGGAAAAATTTTCAACCCTGTTTTCGTGACGGAAAACATGGTGGGCCATCGGCTCGGTGAATTTTCACTGACCCGCATCTTTAAGAAACACGGTGCGCACACGGCCAAAGCTGAAGCGAAATAGTCCTATGCAAGTTCAAGCGATTACTAAAAACGTGCGGATGTCAGCGCAGAAAATGCGTGAAGTCGTCCGCCAAATCCAAGGCATGCCGGCTTTGCAGGCACAGGCGGTTTTGAAAGTCATCCCGCGCAAGTCTGCCCGGTTTGTGGCCAAGACCTTGAATTCGGCCATTGCCAATGCAGAGAATAATAACGGTGCGAAACCGGAAAATCTCCGCGTCAAAGAAGCCGTCGCTGGTCAGGCCACGACGATGAAGCGTTTTACGCCGAAGGCGCGTGGATCAGCCGGCCCGATTTTAAAGCGCAACTGCCACATCAAAATTATTGTATCTGACGAATAATTGTTATGGGTCAAAAAACAAATCCAATCGGTTTACGTGTCGCCGTCAATAAAGACTGGCGTTCCAAGTGGTATGCCGAGAAAAAAGAATTCGGCAAATTGCTCAACGAAGACCGCCAAATCCGCGACATCTTAAAGAAGAAACTCGAGTCCGCATCGGTTCCGAGAATCCAGATCGAACGCGCTGCCACGCGTTGCCGCATTACTATTTATACCGCGCGTCCCGGTGTGGTCATCGGTCGCAAAGGCGCTGAGATTGACAAGCTCAAGGAAGAATTGAGCAAGATGACCGGCAAAGAAGTTTATGTGGACATCCAGGAAATCAAACAGCCTGAAATCGACGCGCAACTTGTGGCGGAAAACGTCGCGCTCCAATTGGAACGCCGTGTTTCGTTTCGCCGTGCGATGAAGAAAGCTGTACAGACGGCGATGGATTTTGGCGCGGAGGGAATCAAGATCCGGTGCGCGGGATGTCTCGGTGGCGCCGAACTCGCCCGGGTGGAGCAATATCTCCAAGGTCGTGTTCCGCTGCATACTCTGCGCGCGAATATCGATTACGGATTTGCGGAAGCCAAAACGATGTATGGCAAACTTGGGGTCAAATGCTGGGTTTGCAAGGGCGACACCAAGGTGGAAAAGAAAGAAGTGAAACCAGAAGCGGCACCGGTTGCTGCTTAAGAATTTTAAAAGGATTTTGTTATGGCAATGATGCCCGCAAGAGTTAAGTACCGAAAAATGCACCGCGGCAGTCGCGCTGGAATCGCTTCCAGCGGCAACACGGTTGCATTCGGCGAGTATGGTTTGCAATCCACCGAGCGTTGCTGGCTGGACACGAAGCAGATCGAAGCGGCTCGTGTCGCTGTGACCCGTTATATGAAACGCCGCGGAAAAGTTTGGATTCGCATTTTTCCGCAGAAATCATATACGAAAAAGCCTTTGGAAACCCGAATGGGAAAAGGCAAAGGGCCGTTGGAATCCTGGGTGGCCGTGATTCGGCCTGCGAACGTGTTGTTTGAAGTGGATGGAGTGACGGAGGTGATTGCTCGTGAATCGATGCGTTTGGCGGCGACCAAGTTGCCGATCCGAACCAAGTTTATTTCCCGTCACAAGATTGGCTAAGCGTTATGAAAATGTCGGAAATTAAAGATTTAACAGGGGTGGAATTGACGGCGAAAAGCCGCGATTTGCGCCAGGAAATGTTCAATTTGCGTTTACAGCAGGCGAGCAGCCAGTTGGAAAAGCCGTCGCGCCTACGCCTTTTGCGCAAAGATGTGGCGCGGCTTGAAACTCAGATTTCTCAACTCCGCAAAAAGGCGGTTAAATAATTTATGGCTGAAACTGAAACACAAGTTACTCCGGAAAAAGCAGCCCGCGGAAATCGCAAAGAACGGTTGGGTCGCGTCATCTCCAACAAAATGGCCAAAACGATCGTGGTCACTGTGGAACGCCGCTATCCGCATCCGCAATACAAGAAAGTTGTCACCAGCTATTCAAAATTTTACGCGCACGACGAAAAGAGCGAAGCAAAAGTCGGTGATGTGGTTCTGATCGAGGAAACCCGCCCGCTCTCGAGATTAAAGCGCTGGCGCTTGACTCAGGTTGTCGAAAAAGGTGAAGCAGTGGCAAAAGTTGGTTAATTAGATTTTATGTTACAAATTCGTTCCATCATGGATGTGGCCGATAATACCGGCGCAAAGCGCGCGGCGGCCATCGGTGTAATCGGTCGCAATCAGCGTTATGCGTTCATTGGCGACGTCATCAAAGCTCACATCAAAGAAGCTTCCCCGGATGGCACGGTCAAGAAAGGCGAAGTCGTTAACGCAGTCGTGGTTCGCACGCGCCAGGCGATTCGCCGCAATGATGGTTCGTATTTGCGTTTTGACAGCAACGCGATTGTGATCATCGACAAAGATAATAATCCGCGAGGAACTCGTATTTTCGGACCGGTTGCTCGTGAATTGCGCGACAAGAAGTTCATGAAAATTATTTCCCTCGCGCCAGAAGTGATTTGAGTTATGCAAAAAAGATTTCATGTCAAAAAAGGGGATGAAGTGGTCGTGATCGCCGGTTCTGAAAAAGGTAAGCGTGGCAAAATCATCGAAGTCAAGAGCAAGAGCGAACGCGTCATTGTGGAAGGTGCCAAGATGCTCAAGAAGCACACGAAACGTAATCAGAATAATCCGCAAGGCGCGATTGTTGAACGCGAAGGATCGATACATATATCGAATGTGATGCTGGTCGCAAAGTTTGATGCGTCCGCTGGTAAGCGCGGCAAAACGGAAGCGGCGACCGCCTGATGAATTTAAGCTTTCGGCAAATCCGAGAGTAAAAAGAAAAATGAAACCTAGACTTCAAGAAAAATACATTAACGAAGTGATTCCGGCTCTCAAAGAAAGTCGGAAATACACGAACATCCACCAGGTTCCAAAAATGGAAAAAATTGTGGTGAACATGGGTGTGAGTGCTTCGCTCGAAAAAGGCGCGATCGATGACGCAGTCAAAGATATGACGATGATCACTGGTCGCAAGCCGGTGATCAGCAAATCGCGCAAGAGTATCGCGAATTTTAAATTGCGCGAAAACCAGCCGATTGGTTGCCGCGTGACGTTGCGCCGCGAAGTCATGTATGAGTTTTTCGACCGGTTAGTCGCGACGGCGCTCCCGCGAATTCGCGATTTCCGTGGAATCTCCACTCGTTCTTTTGACGGACGCGGTAATTATTCCCTTGGCGTTTCGGATCAAACCATTTTTCCAGAAATCGAACTCGATAAAATCAAACGCACCCAAGGCATGGACATTACGATTGTGACCAGTGCGCCAACCGACGAAGAAGCGTTGGAGTTTTTGAAATTGATGGGAATGCCCTTCGCTGAAGGACGATAATTTTATGGCAAAACAAGCATGGCTCGAGCGCAATAAGAAGAAGCTCGCAACAGTTAAAAAATACGCGGTCATTCGCGCCGAATTGAAAGCAAAGGGCGATTACGCCGCGCTCTCCAAATTGCCGCGCAACGCCAGTCCGACTCGCGTGGTGAACCGTTGCAAAATGTCCGGTCGCCGTCACGCCTATCTCCGCAAGTTCGGTTGCTCCCGTTTGACATTCCGTGAAGCTGCTCTGAACGGTTTGATTCCTGGAGTGACGAAAGCAAGCTGGTAAGAAGCCAAGATTTAAGAACGAGAATATGACTGATCCAATTTCCGATATGCTGACCCGGATTCGCAACGCCAACCGTGCGTTGCTTCCGACCGTTGAACTGCCGCACTCCAAAGTCAAGGAGAGCATCGCGCACATTTTGAAGAAGGAAGGCTACGTCAGCGAGGTGGGCATCGAAGGCAAAATCAAGAAGACCATCAAGATGAAGTTGAAGTACGAGGGGCGTAAGTCCGTCATTGAAGGTTTGCGTCGCGTGAGCACACCGGGTCTGCGCCGCTACACTGGCTCTGCGGAAATTCCCCGCGTTCGCGGTGGATTGGGTGTCGCCATTGTTTCGACCTCGGAAGGCGTCATGTCTGGCAACGAAGCCCGGAAGAAAAACATCGGCGGAGAATTGCTCTGCTATATCTGGTAACGTTGCTGATTTAACCATTTAACAAATTTATGTCACGAATTGGAAAATCGCCGATTGTCGTTCCCGCCCAAGTGAAAGTGGACGTCAAAGGCAAAAAAATTTCTGTCCAAGGTCCCAAAGGCAAGCTCGATATGGAATTGCCGCGCCGCACCAGTCTCAAGGTTGAAGGCGACAAAATTGTCGTCAGCCGCGATGGTGAAGATGCTGAAGCAAAGGCGATGCATGGCTTGGGTCGCGCTTTGATTAACAACATGGTTCTGGGCGTCAGTGTCGGCTTCAGCAAAAAACTTGAGATCAATGGCGTCGGATTTAAAGCAGCGGTGCAGGGCAACGTGGTAAATCTGAGCCTGGGTTATTCGCATCCAATTAATTATCCGATCCCAGCCCAGATCAAAGTGACGGTTGAGGAAAACACGAAGGTTACCATTGAGGGACCGAGCAAACAGGTCGTCGGTCAGGTCGCGGCAGAAATTCGCGCCTATTACCCACCAGAGCCTTACAAAGGCAAAGGGGTGAAGTATTCCGACGAGAAGATTATTCGTAAGGAAGGCAAGACGGTTCAATAACAATTAAGTCACGGCTCAATCCGTGACGCAAAAAAATGAGAACTCAAGTAAAACAACGGTTGGCGCAACTCCGTCACTGGCGCATTCGTAAAAAAGTCACCGGCACCGCAGAACGTCCTCGCATGAGTGTTCGTTTTACGAACCAGAATATTTACGTGCAATTCGTTGATGATGTCGCGAGCAAGACTGTCGTTTCGACTTCGACGCGGAGCAAGGCCGTTGGCAAAGCAGAAAAGATTGGCGCGAATGTTGTCACGGCAACGCGCATCGGAAAACTTGCTGCGGAAGCGGCAAAGGAAAAGGGAATCAAGTCGGTCGTGTTCGACCGCTCCGGTGCTCGTTATCACGGAAAAGTAAAAGCTTTGGCAGACGCGGCGCGTGA
Organism: Limisphaerales bacterium; assembly: GCA_046593365.1. GTDB lineage: Bacteria > Verrucomicrobiota > Verrucomicrobiia > Limisphaerales > CANJXF01 > CANJXF01. The sequence goes on along the minus strand of JBKJOA010000460.1, from coordinate 1,503 downwards.
AGCCGGTTTGCAGTTTTAATTAACCAGGAGAAAAAATTGTGGCTGAAGTAAATAAAAGTTTTGGTGGTGAAGGCAGTGCTCCCGCAGCAGGTGGACCTAGCGGTGGTGGCGGCAATCGTTTTGGCGGTGGTGGACGCGGCGGACAAAATCGCGGACCGCGTCGGCGTAATGACGGGCCACAAGCGCAAAGCGGCGACCTCGTCGAGAAAGTTGTTTTCATCAATCGTTCCTCGAAAGTGGTGAAGGGCGGACGACGTTTTAGTTTCAGTGCACTCATTGTCACGGGCGACAAAAAAGGCCGCGTCGGAATCGGTCTTGGCAAAGGCGGCGAAGTCGCGGATGCCATTCGCAAAGGCGGCGAGGTTGCCAAATCGGCGATGGTTAAAGTTTCTTTGAAAGACACGACCATTCCGCACGAAATTTATTACACCTTTTGCGGTGCAAAAATTCTCCTGCGTCCCGCTTCTCCAGGAACGGGAATCATCGCTGGAAAAACGGTTCGCGCCGTCCTCGAATCCGCAGGCATCAAAGATATTTTGAGCAAGTCGCTCGGTTCCGACAACGCGGCCAACGTAGTCAAGGCCACCTTGGGTGCGCTGCGACAGCTCCGTTTGCGCGAAGATATTTATCGCGCTCGCGGTATCGAAATTAAAAAGAAGGTTGAGAAGCCCGCTGAAGTTCAACCGGTCGTAGCCACAGCCTAATTTTATGCGTTTACATGATTTAAAACCTCGTCCTGGATCAAAACATCGTCGCAAACGATTGGGGCAGGGCGAATCCAGTGGTCGCGGAAAAACAGCAGGTCGCGGCGGTAAAGGTCAGACCGCGCGTTCCGGCAGTTCAATTCGTCCCGGATTTGAAGGCGGGCAAATGCCGCTCATTCGCCGGATCCCAAAACGGGGTTTCAACAACGCTCGCCACACCATCGAATATGTTCCAGTAAATCTGGAATCGCTCAATCAATTTGAAGATGGAGCCACAGTTGACGAATTGGCTTTGCGCAACGTTGGTTTGGCCAATGGTCCGGTGAAGCGAATCAAGATTCTCGGCAACGGCGAACTTTCCAAAAAATTAAAAATTACGGCGCACGCCTTTAGTGCGTCGGCGAAAGCAAAAATTGAAAAGCTCGGCGGCAGTTGCGAAGTGATTGCCAAAAAGGTTCAAGGGCCACGCGGTTAATCTCTTTTCGCATGTTCACCGCCATAACCAACACGCTGGCCAATTGTTTTAAAATTCCCGAACTCAAGTCGCGAATTTTCTTCACGCTGATCGTTCTGGGCATTTGCCGACTCGCGTCATTGATCCCAACACCTGGTTTGGATAATGCGGCGCTGAAAGCTTATTTTGAAGGCGCGGGTAAATTGAGCGGCGATTCCCTCATGGGGATGTACAGCCTCTTCACTGGTGGCGGATTTGAGAACTGCGCCGTCGGCGCTTTGGGCATCATGCCTTACATCAGCGCGACGATCATCATTCAATTGCTGACGGCAGTCATTCCGCAAC
>JBKJOA010000435.1:0-8636 GCA_046593365.1 Limisphaerales bacterium | reverse complement strand
AGAAGCGCGCGGTTTTCCTTAAGGTCAGCGACGGTTTTCAAATAGGCTTTGCCCTGTGCCACTAATTCACGCAAACCGGCGTATTCGCGCGCCATTTCCTGCGCGCGCTGCTGGTTGTCAAAAACCTTCGGATCGCTGAGAGCCGCTTCTATTTCGGCAAAGCGTTGCGAAAATTTTTCGATGTGTGGACGTAAATCCATTTTCGTTGTAGCCGCGTCTCGTGAGCGCGGACTTATTTAGCAATTTATCGGTTTCGGAATTTCACCCGCGCTCTCACGAGGCGCGGCTACGGGAAAAAGACAACCGCCCGCAAGAGTTGGAACTCAAGCGGGCGGTTGTCGTGAAAAGTAGCTATTTCTTTTTCTTCTTCGACGCAGCCGCAGCCTGGGCGGCCTGAGTCTTGGCCATGCGTTGCTGGAATTTATCCACGCGACCCGCTGTATCGACAAATTTTTGGGTGCCGGTGTAAAATGGATGGCAGGCGTTGCAAATCCCGATGATCACGGTCGGTTTGATTGAGCGGGTCTTGATCACGTTGCCGCACGCGCAGCGAATTTCAGACTCCAAATATTTCGGATGAGTATCAACTTTCATAACAAAGAGGCGAGAACGTATCAGCGATAACGGTTTTGACAAGCGCTATTTTGCGAATTTGCCGTGTTAAAAAACAGCTATTCTACAGGCGCAGGAACGAAAATCTTTTGGCCAATTTTCAATCGGTTCCACTCCACGCTCGGGTTTGCGGCCATGACCTGTTTCTGCGTGATCGTTTTCATCCCCTTCTCTTTAAAGGCGGCGTTGTAGTCACTGACGATTGCGCTGAGAGTTTCCCCTGATTTGATGACATGAGGAAAACCTTTGTCGGAACTCGAACCCGTGTCCGGCGTGACGGATGTTTTTGGAGGCGAGCGATTCGGAGCCGGAGCGCTGAGCGATTTGGCCATCCTGGAAATCTCCTCCAAGATTTTCTGTTTATCGGAAACACGATTCTTATCCACTTCCTGGATCGCATCAGCAAGCTTCTTCAAACTCTCACTCGTGTTGTTGTTGGCGCTGCGGGCTTGTTCCATGCTGACCTTTTGCAGTTCGGCTTCGAGAGCCGAAACTTTCTTCTGCAACGCGAGATTGGCGGCGTGCAGACTTTCGACATCGGCACTGATGCGTTTGTAGCGTTCTTCCGCCTCTTGCTTTTGGGCAATGCCCGCCGCGCTATTCGCGTCCTGCCCGAAGAGCGGTGTCTGAAAAAAAAGGACGGACAAAAGAAGAAAAACAAAAAATTGTTTCATGCGCTGAAAATAGAAGAACAGCCTTTTTTCTTCAAGGCTCTTGTGCATCCGTTCGCGGAGAGCCAATCACTTTTGACTTTTGCACAGCCGTGACTGTCCCTAACTTTTTCCTGATGACGGTTTTGGAAGTGATCCAACGCAGCGCCGAATTTCTGGCCAAAAAGGGAGTGGAGTCGCCGAGATTGCAAATCGAGCTGCTGCTGGCGCATGTGCTGAAAATTCAACGGATGCAGCTCTATTTGAATTTCGAGCGCGAGTTGACCCCAATGGAATTGGAAAACCTCCGGGAACTGGTCAAACGCAGGGCGCAACGCGAACCGTTGCAACACATCATTGGCAGCACCAATTTTTGTGGGCTGGAATTTTTGGTTGACCGCCACGTGTTAATTCCCCGTCCGGAAACCGAATTGCTGGCAGAGCGAGCCTGGATATTTTTGCAGCAACGCGGCAAAACAACCGCAAACCCTGCCGCAATTGATTTTGGTACGGGCAGTGGTTGTCTGGCTGTAACCTTGGCGGTGAAATGTCCTGCGGCAGAGATTCACGCGCTCGATATTTCGGCTGAAGCACTGGCGGTGGCCCGGGAAAACGCCACGAGACTTAAAGTTCTGGAGCGGATCCAATTTCATCAAGGCAACGGGTTTAGTGCGCTGGCAAAGCCGAGAAAATTCGATTTGATCGTCGCCAATCCGCCTTACATCGCCAGTAAAGAAATTGCGGCGCTGGAACCCGAGGTTCGCCAATACGATCCGACATTGGCGCTGGATGGCGGAGAAGACGGGCTGGAATTTTATCGCATCCTCGCCCGCGAAACGGCGAAGTGGTTGGGAACGGAAGGAAAAATAATGTTGGAATTTGGTGAAGGACAGGCGGAATGCATCAGCGAAATTTTTCAAAAGCAAATGTGGATTGTAGAAGCGGTGGAGGCCGACTACTCTCAGCGCCTTAGATTTTTAATTGCGCGGCCCCAGAGTGAGCCGCAAATGGAAAACACAATTAATGGATAGTTTACTCATCAAAGGCGGTGTGCCGTTACATGGCGATGTTACGATCAGCGGCGCCAAGAATGCCGTGCTTCCCATCATGGCGGCGACGCTTTTGACGGAGGAACCGTGTGTGATCCGGCGCGTTCCCGATTTGAGTGACGTTAAATTCATGGCGCAAATTCTGCAATCGCTCGGCGCAGAAGTGAAATTGGACGGCGACACGCTCACCGTTCGCGCCGCGAAAATAAAACCGGTTGGTGATTACGATCTCATCCGAAAAATGCGCGGCTCGGTTTGCATCATGGGACCGCTGCTCGGTCGTTTGCGCAAAGCGACCGTTTCGCTTCCTGGCGGCTGCATCATCGGCGCGCGCCCCATCGATTTGCATCTGAAAGGATTTCAGGCGCTCGGCGCGAAAATTAAAATTGAAGCCGGATACGTCCACGCCACTGCGCCGAAATTAAAAGGCGGCGATTTGTTTTTAGGCGGTCGCGCTGGCCCAACCGTTTTGGGCACCGCAAATATCATGATGGCCGCGACGCTCGCGGACGGGGTCACGATTATTGAGAGCGCCGCGTGTGAACCTGAAGTGGTGGACGTCGCTAATTTTCTGAACGCGATGGGCGCAAAAATTGTTGGCGCGGGCAGCCCGACCCTCACAATCACGGGAGTGAAAAAATTACACGGGGCAGTACACGAAGTGATTCCAGATCGTATCGAAGCCGCCACATTCGCGATTGCGGCTGCCGCGACGAATGGAGAAATCACCATTCACGGAGCGCGCGCCGATCATCTCCACGCGGTACTCGATAAATTGCGTGAGTCCGGCGTGAAAATTGAGCGCGAGGGAGCGGCTTTGAAAGTGAAACGCAACGGACGCTTGAAACCCGTTGATATCACTACACTGCCTTACTCGGGCTTCCCAACGGATGTTCAGGCGCAGATGATGGTGTTGATGGCGCTGACCCCGGGCATTAGTATCATCACAGAACGAATTTTCGAATCGCGGTTCATGCATGTGAGCGAACTCGCGCGGCTCGGGGCGGACATCGCGATTGAGGGACCAAGCGCCATTATCAAAGGTGGCAGGCCGTTGAGCGGAGCGCCTGTCATGGCCAGCGACTTGCGCGCCTCGGCTGCATTGGTCATCGCCGGTTTGGCCGCGCGCGGAAAAACGCAAGTCAACCGCGTCTATCATTTGGATCGAGGCTACGAGAAAATTGACGCAAAATTGCGCAAGCTCGGCGCGAGAATCGAACGAGTCCAGGAAACATGAAAGTATTAATCGCAATCGTAATTGTCGTTGGCGTGTGCATGGGTGTTTGGGAAATTTACACCTATTGGGATGACGTGCAGCAACAGAAACAAGTCAAAGCAAAAGCGGCTGAAGTTCAAGAGGCGGCCGATCGCCAGTTGCCAGGACTGGCCCCGGCTTTGGAAGGGCCGCTCGAGGCCGCCCGCCGCCAGGGCGCGACCGGTTTGCGGCAGTTTTTGATCCGATACGGCCATGTCATCAGCGACCCGCGCCTCGCTTCCATTGAATTGGATTACGTCGTTCTCGTGGCGCGTGAAGATCCTGTAGAAGCGAAAAAAGTTTTCGCGCGGGTCGAGCAACGGATGAATTCAGCCTCGCCCGTTCACAAACGGGTGGAGCAACTCGAAAAAACTTACAAATGATGGCGCGCAGGCGAATCTTTCTTCTGGAGATTTGGGCCGCGAGGTTTTATTCTCCGATGCGCAACCCAAAATAATCCCAAAAAAATTATGGACCTGATTTTCAAATGCCCCAATTGCGAACAGGAACTCGCCGTCAACTCTTCCGGCGCTGGCTCGGAAATTGAATGCCCAACCTGTAATCAAACCATCACCATCCCGCAGCCGGAGCCGCAAAGCATGCGGTCGCCCAACTCGATGGCCACATCGGCGGCAGCCAAAGAGATAAAACAATTCAACGTGCCCGTGCGCACAGCGCCGACCGAAGTCCTCGTCAAAAATCCAGCCCGCCCCCTTGAAGTGCCGACGAATAGTGGTGAAAAGAAAGTCCGCATCCGAACCATCAAACGAACCGAATGTCTCGAGGTTGGCCATGATCGTTTTGACGAAACCGTCTCCGAATTTTTAGGGAAAATCGGTCCGGAAAATGTGGTGAGCGTTACGCCGATCACTTACAGCCATTTCGATTTGAACGTTCGCCAAAACATGACTGACTACGGTCTGCTGTTGGTTTATAAAGGTTAGTTGTTGTTTCTCGGGGTTTCGCCAAAGCCTCATAGTGTGTCCTGATTTGACGGCTGTGTCGCGGTGCCACAGCTGTTCTGTGCGCCATCTGTTGAGGATGACGGCCGCGCTCAAATTAGAATGTGACACCGCTCTAGACCTGCCCGCCTTGACTTGAGTTTTGCGCTTCGTTACGGTGGCACCCATGAATTGTTGGTCTGTCCGAGTCATCCTGCTTCTGATTTGTTTACTCGCATTTCCGTTTCGTTCTCCGGCCCCTTTGATCTTCAATAAGAATGAAGGATGGACCTACGAAATGCCCGGATCCACTCCAGGCAAATGGCAACGCGATCGCGCCAAGGATCAACTCGAAGTCGCACAGGCCGCGCTGGATCGCAACGATTCGAGCCTCGCGCTGAAAGCAGCCCGGCGAACCGTGAAAGTCTGGCCCCTTTCCGACTATGCACCGCAAGGGCAATATTTGATCGGTCGCTGTTACGAAGCAAAGAAGCGCGACGAAAAAGCGTTCAAGGCCTATCAGGCAGTCCTTGAAAAATATCCAAAGATTGCCAACTACCAGGAAATTTCACAGCGACAGTTTGAAATCGCCTCGCGGTTTCTGAACGGGCAGAGTTTCAAATTGTTTGGCTACATCCCTTTTTTTCCATCAATGGGGAAGACGGCGGACATGTATGGGAAAATTGTTAAAAATGGACCTTACAGCGAAATCGCCCCGCAAGCCCAAATGAACATTGGTGCGGCGCGTGAAAAACAGTCTGAATATCCTCTCGCCGTCAAAGCGTACGAGCAGGCTGCTGATCGCTACAGCGACCGGAAGGAAGTTGCGGCGGAGGCGCTTTACAAAGCCGGCCTCGCCTCCAATCGACAAGCAAAGACGGCTGACTACGACCAAAACGTGGCGTCGGCTGCGATCGGCACGTTTACCGATTTTATGGCGTTGTTCCCCAGCGACCCTCGCACCACCGAAGCACAAAGGCTGATCTCGTCATTAAAAGCCGAACAAGCGCGCGGCAGTTATCAAACCGCGAAATTTTACGAGAAGAACAAAAAATGGGATGGCGCATTGATTTATTACAACGAAGTTTTGCTCAAAGATCCTGAATCACAGCTCGCCGTCACCGCTCGCGAACGAATTGATTTACTCAAGAAGCGAGTGGGCCAAAATTAAATGCGATTCAGCACCTCAGCCTGCCTGCTTGCCGCGCTCGTCTTGACGGGGTGCGCCGGATACCGACTCGGCCCAACGAACGGATTGAGCGCTGGGGAAAAAGCGGTCCAGGTAAACCCATTCGTCAATGACACACTTGAACCGCGCTTGAGCGAGCCGATTACTTTGGAAGTGCGCAAGCGCTTGCAGCAGGATGGAACTTACAAACTCGCGACCCACAATGATGGTGATCTTATTGTGACCGGGGTCATCACGCGCTTTGACCGGAGCCCGCTCTCTTTTCAGCCGAGCGATGTCCTTACCGTTCGCGATTACAATCTCACCATTACCGCACATATCGTGGCGGTCGAACGCAGCACTGGAAAAACAAATGTGAACCAAATCGTCCGCGGTCGTACCACGGTTCGCGTGGGCAGCGATTTGGGAAGTGCTGAACGGCAGGCCATCCCGCTCGCCGCCGCCGATCTGGCCAGAAACGCAGCCTCAGCAATCGTGGATGGGACGTGGTAAATTTCTCACGTTGGCCCTCCTTCTCTCAGACCTTTTTCATGAATCGCACACTATGCTCCGCGTTAATATTCTACGGCTTCGCTAACGCTTCCGCAGGCGACTGGCCGCAATGGCTTGGCCCCACGCGCAACAATCACGTCAGCACGAACGAGACAAGTTTGACCAAACTCTCTCCCGATCTGAAACCGGCTTGGAAAATCAAAATTGGCGAAGGTTTCTCGTCGCCCATTGTGGCAAGCAACAAAGTGATTTACTTCGATGAAAACGGAGAAAAAGAAGTGGTCCATCTGCTGGACGCCGCGACGGGAAAAGAAATCTGGCAAACGCCGATTGCCAGTCGTTTTTCGGACGAATGGAGCGCCGGACCGCGCAGCACGCCATTCGTCGATGGCGATCGCGTTTATGTTCAATCCTGCAACGGCGAATTTCGCTGTTTAAACTTTGCTGATGGAAAAATTATTTGGGGTGCCAGTTTTGAAAAAGATTTTGGCGTAAAATTCCTCGGCAGTAATTCGGAAGAGGGCGTGGCATCACGGCGCGGAAATAATGGATCGGGCATCGTGGACGGAAACGCCGTCATCGTTCCAGTCGGCAGCACCAACCACGCGACGCTGGTCTGTTTTGACAAACTCACCGGAAAAGTTTTGTGGAAATCAGGCACCGACGAAACCGCGTATTCCTCGCCGCAAGTCGCCATCCTTGGTGGCGTAAAGCAGGTGATCCTGCTTACCGCCGATACATTGATGAGCGCTGATCGTGAAAGCGGAAAGCAACTCTGGACCATTCCGGTCAAGACATTTGCCAAACGCCACGCCGCCACGCCGGTTATCTTTGCCGACAACGTGATCGTGAATTCCGTCACCATCGGTCTGGTTTGCGAAAAGATTTCCAAGGAAGGCGAGAATTTCAAAATAACCGAACTTTGGGCGAACAAAAATTTGAAAATCAACGTGTCCACGCCCGTTCGCATCGGCGATTTTCTCTACAGCCAGGGACCGAACAAAACGTTTATTTGTGTGGACGCGAAAACGGGAGAATTGAAATGGACGCAGCCCGGTTTCGGCCGGGAAAACTCTTCGACGATCGCTCTGGGCGATAAATTGCTCGTGCTGACGGACGACGGACAACTGGTTTTGATGGCGGCGACGGCGGAAAAATATAACGAACTTGGCCGCGTTCAGGTTTGTGGAAAAAATTGGAACTTCCCTGCGTTTGCCGACGGCAAAATTTACGTCCGCGATGCCCACGAACTCGCCTGCTACAATTTGCTCCAATAACCGACCTGAAGGCGGAAAGGTGGGGCGACCCGATTTTTGGAGCGCGGCGGCCACGGCTCACTTCGGCTGGCGCGTGGTGTAATTGCCAGCAGCAATTTCCCGTCGCGATTCGTCGATCTTGGCTTTCAACGGTTGAACCACGCGGCAAATTCGTTGAATCTTTATCCAAAGGAACCGATGCTCAGATCATGCAAAATCGAATCACCGTTAACCCAAGCAATGCGGTGGACGTCCGTGCGTTCGCGGGATGCGGATTCGTGTGAGCGACGTGCTCGACCTGTTCGCTTCTGGCCTCACCGCCGCGCAAATTTTGGAGGAAATGTGTGATCTTGAAGCGGAAGACCTCAAAGCCTGCCTGACTTATGCACGTCGCCGGATTGGTCATCCAGTCTTGGTTGTTTGATGATCTGGTTGGACGCGCATCTTGCCCCGCGCATCGCCCAATGGTTGGCCGAAACTTTTCCCGTGACGGCAATTGCCGTGCGCGACGCGGGATTGCGCGATGCTGAGGACGAAGCTATTTTTTTCACGGCAAAAAAGACTGCCGATGTTGTCAGCACCAAGGACAATGATTTTGTAGAACTTCTGGAACGCCACGGCCCACCGCCGAAAATCATCTGGCTCACCTGCGGTAATACTTCCGATGACGGGTTGCAAAAATCCTGACCGCGAACTTTCAGGAAGCTCTGCGCCTGTTGGATGCCGGTGATGAACTGGTTCAAATCGGCTCGCCTAGAATTTCAAAGCGTGAGTCGCATTCGTCGCTTGGGCAGCAATTCGCAAGAATTCCGACGGCGGGATTGATCACGCGAACTTTATGCCACGGCCCGCCGCGCAAGGATCGCCCATACCGACGATGGAGACACAGACTGCGAGCACTGCGCCTCACGAGAAAAATGACTTGGCAGGAAACAGGTTGGAGTTTTTCACAAATTCAAAATACTGAGTATTTGCCGCGATTCGTGGCGTATGGATTGTAGTTGTTGCGGTTTAATTTAGACCCATTTATCGCTGAACTCGTGCGCTTCCTCCCTGAACCAGGCTCTCCACTTCTTTGAGTGAAGCCATCGAAGTGTCGCCCGGAGTGGTCATCGCCAGTGCGCCATGCGCGGCACCATATTCAACCGCCTTTTGCGCGTCGTTGAAAGTCATCAAACCGTAAATCAATCCG
>JBKJOA010000379.1:0-6289 GCA_046593365.1 Limisphaerales bacterium | reverse complement strand
CGAAGCGCGGGCGCGACATTACTGGCAAGCGAAGCTGGATTGCTGGATCAATTGCCGCAACTCCTCAATCAAATCCTGCTGGTGGAATAAATCCGTTTAGGTTTTCTCGGCTTCGATTCCAACGAACAAATCCTCCAGGTTATTGATTGCATTGCTTGGTTTGGCTGGCGGATTGAGTATCTGTTTCAGATATTCAAGTGCGTCTGGAATCGATTTCACCGAGCGCGGCAAAGTCGCTCCGCAAGCATTGGCATGGCCACCGCCCTGCAATTTCACGGCAATGGGCAGCGCTTCTTCATTTTTGCTGCGGAAACTGACCACCACCACTCCGTTGGCTTTGCGAAACAACGTCATCAAGACCGGATACGGCGTCGTTTTTTGTTCCAGCATTTGGTGGACAATCAAATTCGTATTGCCGAGAACAGTGTCAACATAACCCAGCGTTGGAGTTATTTCGCACACATTATTTTTGCTCCAAGCCAATCCGAGCGGATCTTCAATGCGCCGTTTCACCGCCATGACTTCGAGCAACGGATGATCGAGCAATGATTCCAGATTGCCCTCAATCAACGCGTGCAAATTCCAAAATTGATAGGTCTTGACCAAATTCGCGTAGTCATTGGCGATGACGAAATCTGGCTCATCTTCCAGAAACAGGTCGGCAACGTTGCTTAGATGAACCAAGCGATCCAGCTCCGGCGAACCGAGTAGTCCATGCTCCTGACACAATTCGTAGCAGATCAGGCTGGCGGACTTGCTTGCATCGTGAATCAAGCGGGCGTTCTTCGGGGCAACCTCCGTGGCGTGATGATCTATGACGAGCCAGTTTGGTTTGTCGGTGCGGGTTTCAAAAGTAAAGTCACACGCCCAGGCCGCTTTCTCACGGAGTTCGCGCACTTTCCAACTGTTGTAATGATGCGCTTCGATTCGAGGCTCGAAACCAAAAAGCTTTTTCGCCAGCCGTTGCAAAAGAATTCCGGAAATAAATCCGTCGAGATCGCTTTCGTGTGTAAAAATTAATTCTGGCTTCGGCAAAACATCCATTCCAAAACGCTAAAACAACTTGGTTCACGTATCCAGAAGGGATTTCGCGTTGACCACCAAATGTTGGGATTAGCAACTGCATCGGCGGATGCAGACTCAGCGAAACATCAACGCGCCCGCCAGAGGCAGGTGCCAACCGATGTCGAGGAACCTGTTGCTTTTTTCCTGAGTTCCTGAGTTCCTAATCAAAATTTTTTAAAATGAATTTATTTGATTTGAAAAACGAAGTTGCCGTCGTGATTGGCGGAACAGGGGTGTTGGGCGGCGCGTTGGCCGAAGGTTTCGCCAGTGCGGGTGCCGCAGTGGCCGTGCTTGGACGCAGCGCCGAACGCGGGCAGCAACGCGTAAAAAAAATCCGCGATGCGGGAGGCAAAGCAGAGTTTATTCCTGCGGATGCGATGTCGCGCGAAAGTTTGCAAAAAGCGCGTGAGCAAATCGAAAAAGCCTTTGGTCCCGTGACCATTCTTGTAAACGCTGCGGGCGGCAACGATCCAAGAGTGACCATCGCCGGAGAACAAAAATTCGAGAAAATAGCTCTGGAAGATTGGAGAGCCAACTTCGATTTAAATCTGGTTGGCGGAGTTTTGTTGCCGTGTCAGGAATTTGGTCCCGGCATGGTGGCGCGCGGAAAAGGAAGTGTCATCAATATCGCCAGCGTCTCGGCGCACACGCCACTTTCTCGAATCGTGGCCTATTCCGCATCGAAAGCAGCCGTGTTGAGTCTCACCCAATTTTTGTCGCGCGAATGGGCGACAAAGAATGTGCGGGTAAATTCCTTGACCCCCGGATTTTTTCCTGCGGAACAGAATCGCAAACTGTTGTTCAACGAAGACGGCAGCCCGACGCCGCGCGCACAAGCGATTCTCGGTCACACGCCGATGGGTCGCTTCGGAAGTTCGGAGGAACTGATCGGTGCCGCCATTTTTTTGGCCAGCACGAAAGCCAGCGGTTTCGTGACCGGCACCGACATTCGCGTCGATGGAGGCTTTCTCTCCCAGACCATTTGATCTAAATTCTATTGTCATGGACAAGTTAGTTTTTCGATCCGCGCCTTCCGGCGAGAATGTTTCGTCGAAGCAAGTTGCCGAATTGATTGCAACAGTTTGCCCCGTTAAAAATTACCGTGATAAAAAAATTCTGCTGATTGTGCCGGACAGCACGCGCACAGCCCCGGTCGGTTTAATGTTTAAAACTTTGCACGAGCAAATTGGCGGCGTGACAAAAAACTTCGATATTCTTGTCGCGCTCGGAACACATCAGCCGATGAGTGAACGCGCGATTTGCGAGCGATTGGAAATTTCCACCGAGGAACACAAATCAACTTATCGCGATGTCCGTTTCTTCAACCACGCCTGGAATGATCCCGAAGCGCTACAGCGTATCGGAACCATTTCCGCCGAAGAAATCAGCAAGTTATCCAACGGCCTTTTCGCCATTGATGTTCCGGTTGATCTTAACAAACTCGTTTTCGACTACGACCAGATCATCATCGTCGGCCCCGTGTTCCCGCATGAGGTGGTTGGGTTTTCTGGCGGGAATAAATATTTGTTCCCCGGTGTGAGCGGCCCGGAAATCTTGAATTTTTTCCATTGGCTTGGCGCGGTGGTTTCCAATCCGATGATCATCGGGAACAAATGGACGCCCGTCCGCCGCGTGGTGGATCGCGCCGCCTCGTTCGTCAACGTCAACAAACTCTGCTTTTGCATGGTGGTGGATGGTTCGGGTTTGGCCGGGCTGTTTGCCGGTTCGCCAGAATCAGCTTGGGATGCCGCCAGTGAACTATCGCGCCAGCGACACATCGTTTACAAAGACAAGCCGTTCCACACGATCCTAAGTTGCGCGCCGAAAATGTATGACGAACTTTGGACGGGCGGCAAATGCATGTACAAACTTGAACCGGTTTTGGCCGACGGCGGCGAGTTGATTATTTACGCGCCGCACATCACCGAAGTTTGCGTCTCCCACGGCAGGATAATTGAAGAAGTGGGTTATCACTGCTCTGAATATTTTTTAAAACAGTGGGATAAATTCAAACATTATCCCTGGGGGGTGCTGGCTCATTCCTGTCACGTGCATGGGATTGGAACTTTCGAAAATGGGGTTGAAAAACCTCGGGCACGCGTGACGCTGGCGACGGGAATTCCGCCGGAAAAATGCAGGCAAATCAACCTCGGCTACCGCGATCCTGATAGCATCCAAATTGAGGATTACGCCAATCGCGAGGACGATGGAATTTTGCTCGTGCGCAAAGCGGGCGAGATGTTGTTCCATTTGAAAAATCCGCCGAAGTGGGCTGGGGGATCAGAGTAGCGCTGGATTTTTCGACACATTGCTACGAAGCGGTTCGACGCCGTCCCAAAATCAAGTGATTTTTTCCGGCTCTGGCTTGATTATGGATTAGAGCGAAGGATGTGAAACTGTTGATCGAAAATTTTGTGGGCTTCATCTGTTTTGCCGCTCGAACCTGCGCCATCGATTACCGCAAGTTGAAGGATTTTGGCATTCAGCATCTGTTCCAGCACGGTGGGATTGGTCGGAACGCCGAGCGCGATTCCGATTTGTCTCGTGGCAATGACTAAAACGGGAGGATGGGTTGCAGGTATTTTTCCCAAATCATCTGGTTGAAGGAGCGGCGCTCCCACCAGTGAAACAATCGCGCCCACACCGGAGTGTTTTTGGAGCACTGCAAAAAAATCGGCGGCCTTCAACCCGAATTGATTATAGCGCATCGGATCACCCAGATCGACCGCCTTCATTTCCACGACGGACAAACCTTGCTTTTGCAAAGCGCTTTTAAATTCTCCTCCTAGAGCAGAGGCAGGTCCTTGCATTGCGTTGGGCACGATCATCACAACTTGTTTATTCGCGCCCGCAACTTGCGCCGTCTCCAGGGAAAAAACCGTTTTCAGCGCGGAGCCTGCATCGACAAGCTGGTTGATTTCTTTAGGTTTGCACGCGGAGAACGAAAGCAATAAAGCGCAAAAACCTGCCAACCGGAACAACATTACATTCATGGCAAATCAATCTGGCGCGAATTGGTATCCGTAACTCTCGGGAATATTTTTGGTTGGATAAGCATACACCGCTGCGCCGAGAGAGTTAGTGTAATAAAGTTTAATAAATGAGGCGTGGCCATCCACAAAACCCACATCAATGATCGCATCTTTGTAGGCGACATCCTGGTTTCCAAATTTGTTCTTGTGCCAGGAATAGCCCCAATGAATTGGCCATTCGGCCATCAATACCGTGCGGCTGGGATGTTTGACGTTTGCCAGTGAAACATTCAGAAGATGGACACCATTTCCTGTATTGACGCCGTTAAAAACGTAGCTGCTATAATCCAGCACCGGATTCTGCCAATGTGGAATCGGGTAACCGTAGTCCTTCCATCCGCGGTCTTTCGCGCATTGGAAAGCGCGGTCGGTCTTGGAGGCATTTTTCACTCCCATGTAAGGCTTGATTAATTCTTTGTACCACCACCAGATGTCCATTTGCTTCCCATTGATAATCACGCTGTCACTGTTCGGCGTTTTGTCCCGATTGTCTGACGTGTAAAGCATCATGCCCAGCGAGACTTGTTTAAGATTGCTGAGGCACTGGGTCTGGAGGGCTTTGTCTTTTGCTTTGGACAAAGCGGGCAAAAGCAGTCCAGCCAGGATCGCGATGATGGCGATCACCACGAGCAATTCGATTAAAGTAAACGCTCCTGCTTTGAAAAGCTTTCGCATTTTCGGGATTGACCCGATATGACGGACATATTGTAGGGCGATGAGCATGGTTTATTTTTAATACAATTGGTTCCCAAAGTCCACAGGTGATCTGTATTCGAGCGCGCTGTGTTCGACCGAGCGCAATCTTCACGTTCCCTTAAGGTGGGCCGGAACATAATCCGGCCATGAAAACGAAGTTTATCGATAGCTCGGAAAAAAATGTCGTGGCTGCGGCGCTTCTGCTGGTTGTGACTTTTTCAGTTGGAGCGGTAGAATTTCCGCCAGCTTCCACGTTGGAAGTCCACCCCGTTGCGGGTACAAACATTGTCCGCGTCAAAATCTCCGATGCGAATGATTACGTCTGGATTCTGCAAAGCTCCAGTAATCTGACGAGTTGGACGGAAGTGGAAGCATTAAAGATTCACAACGGAAGTTTTCAACGCGGAATCTTGCGTGACGCCTCGAAACCCAGCCTCTTTTTCCGGGCCTATCACGATCCCGCACGCCAAAATATTTTTAGCACCACGGATAATGCGCTGCATTTGCCGACGACAGCGTTCAACTACGCCGCGCCGCTTTTACCGCCCAGCTTTCTGGTCCAACCCATCCTCGGGCAGGACAACATGCCCGCCACAAACATCACGACCGACCTTGGTGGGGAACTTGGCCGCGTTCTATTTTACGACAAACGTCTCTCGACTAACCAAACCGTCTCCTGCGCCTCCTGCCACCAGCGCGAACATGGTTTTTCAGATCCTCGCAAATTCAGCGTTGGCTTCAATGGGGGGCTGACCGGTCGTAATTCGATGGGCCTGAGCAATGCGCGTTGGTATCAACGCCGCCATTTCTTTTGGGATGAGCGCGCCAACACCCTCGAAGACCAGGTGCTTCAGCCGATCCAGAACGCGGTCGAAATGGGCATGACACTGGACGCTCTCACCAATCGACTTGCCGCCGAACCTTATTACACCAACCTCTTTGCGGACACGTTTGGCACGCCCGCCGTGACGTCGGCCCGCATTTCCCGCGCATTGGCCCAGTTCATCCGTTCCATTATTTCTACACGGTCGAAATACGACGCGGGTGTGACCAATAATTTTGCAAACTTCACCGAACAGGAAATTCTTGGACGCCGGATTTTTCTTGGCCAGGTCGGCAACGCCACCTGCGCCGCGTGTCACGGTACCGACAATTTCGTTCCTGGCGCGGCGATCAACAATAATGGCCTTGAGTTCCCGTTTGTGGATACCGGACTGGGCGGCATCACTGGGTTGACCAACGATAACGGAAAATTCAAAGTTCCTTCGTTGCGCAACATCGAACTCACCGCGCCCTACATGCACGACGGACGTTTTGCCACGCTTGAAGAAGTTGTTGAATTCTACAACTCGGGCGTGGTGGGTAACCCGAACCTATCGCCGCCGTTGCGCGTGCCGACTCCTCCCGGTCAACCACCCGGGCCACCGCTCCGCCTGAACCTGACCGCAGACCAAAAAGCCGCGCTCGTCGCCTTTATGAAAACGATCACGGACCTT
>JBKJOA010000328.1:0-4975 GCA_046593365.1 Limisphaerales bacterium | reverse complement strand
GGGTTGAAAGCATCAAAATTGTTTCAGCCGACACCATTAAATAATTTATGGAAACCAACGAAGTAGCAGTTATTAAAACAACTCAAGGCGATCTCGTTCTGGCTTTTTGGCCGGATGTAGCGCCTGAAACCGTCAAGAATTTCAAGAAGCTGGCCAACCAGGGATTTTACGACGGAACCGCGTTCCACCGCGTCGTCAAAGGATTCATGATTCAAGGCGGCGATCCGCTCACCAAAGACCTGAAGAACGAAGCGCGTTGGGGTACCGGCGATCCAGGTTACAAAATCAAGGCGGAGTTCAACGCCAAGTCGCATGTGCGCGGTGTGATTTCCATGGCGCGCTCTCAACATCCCGATTCCGCCGGTTGCCAATTTTTTATCTGCTTGGGCGAGGCCAAGTTTCTGGACCGCCAATACACCGCCTTCGGCCAATTAATTAAAGGCGACGATGTGCTCGGCCAAATCGGTGATTTGCCCACCGCTATGAGCAATGGCGGCGAAAAAAGCAAACCGATAAGTCGCATCGGCGTGGAAAGTGTAAAAATTGTTCCGGCTGATTCGGTGAAATGAATTTTCACACAGAGGCGCTGAGTAACAGAGAAAAACTAATTCGTTCTACTCTGTGCTCTTGGGTTCTGTGGTTTTTTGAAATGACCTCTACCGAACTCGCTCCTGTTCTCGTCACGCTGGGTTGCCCAAAAGAAAAATCGTTGGAGATGGCATCGCAGTTGGAAAAGCGCGCGCAACAATTGGCCGCGCAGAAAAATAAAACCTACGAAGAAGCCATGGCGCATTTGTTGAGCTTGATGAAACAGGGCTGGGCGGCGAGCGGAAAAATCCAGAATCCTTGAAACTCTTCGGAAAGTATTTTCTGGATACTGGATACTGAATTCTATCTCCTGCCCACATGATTCAACCCTGGGAAAAAATCTCCACGAAAAAGCTGGGCGATTTCCGCATTTTCACAATTCGCTCTGATGCGAAAGTTTCCCCGCGCACCGGCAAGGAACACGATTTTTTTGTTCTCGATTCGGTTGATTGGGTCAACGTGATTGCAATCACGCCTCAAAACGAAATTGTTTTAGTCGAACAATTCCGGCATGGAACAGAAACCGTCGAATTGGAAATTCCAGGAGGCATTATGGATTCCACGGACGAATCTCCGGTTGCAACGGGCATCCGGGAACTGCGCGAGGAAACCGGTTACGAAGGAGAAAATGCGCAACTAATTGGAAAAGTTTTTGCGAATCCTGCCATCATGAGTAACACCTGCTACACAGTGCTCGTGCAAAATTGCCACCCGCGCCACAACGTGAAGTTTGACAGCGGCGAAGATTTAATCACGCGGCTGGTTCCTGTTCCGCAAATTCCTGATCTAGTCTCTTCTGGCAAAATCGCGCACTCGCTGGTGGTGGTCGCTTTATATCATTTCGAACTGTGGCGTAGGAAAAACTCGCTACTTCCCACTTAATAACCATGGCGTCTGGCTCTGGAAGATTGATCAACTGCTGATTGAGATCTCCATCACCTCAGCGGCGACAAAACTCTGGTGTCGCGGAAGATGTTGCTTTGAAGTCGCTGAATCGAAGGCAAGAATGATTGAGAAGAAACTTATGAAAATAAATCTTTGGCTGGGCATTGTTCTCCTGATCGCTGTGTCAGGGTGCAAGAGCACACCACTCGAAACAAGCCGGGCAAACTACCTCATTGGTTATTCCGACAGCCAATGCGATGACCCGCGCGGGCAGTTTTACAACTGGCGGACGTCGCGCGCGATGATCGTCCGAGCGGACGGCACTGGGCGGCGGGAGATTGGCGCTTCGCTGATCACGCGCTCAAATTGTTGGACGCAGTTTGCGGGTTGGTGGTTCGATGGCCGACAGGCGATTATCGGTAGCGCCTGGGAGAGCGAAGAAAACTACTTGTGGGAACGCGAGCACAAGACCTTCCGTCACACGGAAGGCTGGTTGTTGGACGGCTGTCTCGTGGACATCCATACGGGCAAGGTGGTGAACCTGACCGCAGTTGAGCGGGTCAGCATCTATAACGCCGGCTTGTCTCCCTGGCCCGGCGACCCGACGCGCGCGACTTTTGCGCCTTTGATCAATGGGGTCCAACATCCGTTTGTCATGGACAGCAACGGGCGTAACAAGACAGACCTCTCTAGCGGCAAGGATGGTTTCACCTATGGTTGCAAAGTGTCACCGAATGGCCGGCACATCACCTACAACAAGGACTACCTCGTTTACATCGCGGATAAGGACGGCTCGAACCCGCGCCGGGTAGATGAGATTCCCGAACACACATTCCAGTTCATTCCCACTTGGTCCCCGGACGGCCAGTGGATTCTGTTCCTGGCAGGGGAGCACTACAAGTGTCATCCCCACCTCGTCCGCGCCGACGGCACCGGGTTGCGGAAGCTGGCGGATCGCGGCACGTACAGCGGCAGCATGCAACCTCTGAAAGTGCCGGATTTTCACTCAGGCAGCAGTGACTTGCCGACGTGGTCTTCAGACTCGAAGTGGGTCTATTACACCGCGCAAGTCGGCGAGGCCGTGGAGTTGATGCGCGTCTCGCTGGCGGGTAAGCTCGAACAACTCACGCATAGCCGGGCGGGCGTCGCCCATTATCATCCGACAGTTTCTCCTGATGGCAAACTGGTCGTGTTTGGATCCACGCGCGATGGCGCGGGCGCGCAATACGTAGCGGACGCCGACGGCAGCAACATCCAACCGATTACCACGCCTACACCGGGACGCGTGCAAATGCACGCTCACTGGCGACCAAAGGTTCGTTGAACAACAAGAGATTTCGTCCAAGCACCACCCTTGGTTTCAGCTCTGGCCTTGACTTCACAACTCTAGCGTCTTTACCGTAAAACAAAATGTCATCTACAGCTTCTTTCTCTGGTTTAGTTGAGTTCGCTTCTTCTTTTGCGCCACGTCCGAAAATCAGTCATGTCCTTTTCGACTTCGACGGCACGCTGTCGCTCATCCGTGAAGGGTGGCCTGACATCATGGTGCCAATGTTTGTGGAGATGTTGCCTGCCTTGCCTGGGGAAAGCAGCGAGGCCCGCCGCCAACTTTGCCAGGATGACATCATGCGACTCAACGGCAAACAAACCATTTACCAGATGATGCAACTGGCTGAACGCGTCAAGGAGCGAGGGGGCACTCCACGCGAAGCGCTTTGGTATAAACATGAATACCTTCGCCGTTTGGACGAACGGATTCACGCGCGTCTTGATGGTCTTCGTGCCCGGAAGATTCGCCCTGACGACCTTCTGGTTCATGGTGTGCGCCAACTTCTGGAATTGCTGCACCAACGTGGGTTGCCTCTTTACCTCGCCAGCGGCACCGATGAAAATTTCGTGAAGGCGGAAGCGGAGTTGCTCGACGTAACGCGCTACTTTGGCCGACACATCTACGGTGCGTTGGATGACTACAAACAGTTTTCCAAGAAGATGATCATTGACCGCATCCTCCGTGAAAACTCCATCCAGGGGGAGCAACTGCTTTCTTTCGGCGATGGCTACGTTGAGATCCAAAATACAAAAGAGGTGGGTGGCCTGGCTGTAGCCGTGGCCAGTGATGAAGCGAATAACGGGTGCGGACGGTTCGACGAATGGAAACGTCAACGACTCTCGGGCGTAGGTGCTGATATTATCATTCCCGACTTTCGCGACGCTGCGGCTTTAATGAGTTGTATATTCACGAAGTAAAATCGGTTTGCATTCGAATTCGCTCCCAATTCTAATGACGCCTGAACGCTTCAACGCCATCACTGGGCAATACGGCAAGCTCTCCATCGCCGTCGTCGGTGATTTCTGTCTCGACCGCTACCTCGAGATTGACCCGACGCGACAGGAAATCTCGATCGAAACAGGTTTGCCCGTCCACAACGTGGTGAACGTGCGCACGCAACCAGGTGGAGCTGGAACTATTCTCAACAACCTTTCCGCGCTTGGTGTTGGTAAAATTTTCCCGTTGGGCTTTGCCGGTGAAGATGGCGAGGGCTATGAATTGCGCCGCTCTCTAGCCTCACGATCCGGTGTGCAGTTGGATTATTTCTTAACGACCCAGGACAGGCGCACCTTCACCTACTGCAAACCCTTGTTGGTGGAGCCGGGGAAGACGCCGCGTGAACTCAATCGCTTAGACCAGAAAAATTGGACGCCCACTCCTGCGTCGGTGTCCGAAGCTCTTGGTGCGGCGGCCATGTCATTGGCCGAAAAAGTGAATGCGATGGCGCTCCTCAGCCAGGTCGATCAACCGGAAACCGGTGTGCTGACGACACAAGTGCTCGAGACCTTTAAAACCATTAGGCGAGCAAAGCCGAAGCAGTTAATTCTCGCCGACAGCCGACACAGCTTGCGCGGTTTTCCTCCAGTCGCTTTCAAGATGAATGCGGCTGAACTGGCGGCCTTTACTGGAATGAGCAGCGCGTCTGAAGTTTCTGTGATTTCCGCAGCTGCTTTGGAGTTAGCTCGCCGCAACGGCCAACCTGTTTTTGTGACGCTCGCAGAACGCGGCATCGTCGGCGCATTACCGAATGGAATGACCGATCACATCACCTCTCTCCCTTTGCGTGGTGAAATTGATATTGTTGGCGCGGGCGATTCTGTCACGGCGAATCTGACCGTTGCGTTGGGCGCTGGCGCGACGTTGCGAGAAGCTATCGAGCTGGCTAATGCTGCGGCCTCCATTGTCATTCATCAACTCGGCACCACTGGAACAGCTTCCGTCGAACAAATTCGGCCATTGGTCAGCTCGTGACGATTGCGGGATGGCGCAACTCATTCTGGTCTTGGTCGTTTTTATAAAACAACAAGCGTCACCTGCCTTTTTTTAGGCACCGTGGTCAACAGGGCACATTCAGTTTTCTTTTCCAACTCACTTTCAAACCCCGAATTTTTCCCAGAGACTGGCGCATCGCGATGCGATGCAACCAGTTGGCGCGCCTTGGCCACGCGATAA
>JBKJOA010000263.1:0-4051 GCA_046593365.1 Limisphaerales bacterium | reverse complement strand
CTTCCGTGGCCAGGCGGCAATTGTCATGCAGATTGATACGGCAGGAGAATCATTTCTTGAAGTCGAGGAGGCGTATGCTGAATCACTCTCGCTGCCAGCCAACCTGCAACTTCGGGCCGGACAATTCTTCACTGAATTCGGGCGTCAAAATCAAACTCACCCGCATGCTTGGGATTTCGTTGATCAACCGCTGGTCATGGGTCGGTTTCTCGGCGATGACGGTCTTCGTAGCGCCGGTGCGCGGCTGTCATGGCTTACGCCAACGCCGTTTTATTCGGAACTTTATTTCACTTTACAAAACAGCCAAGGTCCGACGGTTCACAGTTTTCGAAATGAAAATGAAGGCGAGCCTTTCTTTGGCCGGTTGAGCAAACAAGGGAGAGTCAAGAGCTTGGGTGATATGCTGTTTGTGCCACGTTACGCAGCCTCATTTAATCTGAGCGATTCTCAAACCCTCGTCGCCGGTGCGTCCGGCGCTTTTGGCAACAATGGAACTGGCGGTGACACGCAACTTTACGGCGTGGATTTGTTTTGGAAATGGAAATCACCGGAACAGCACGCTGGCTTTCCGTTTGTTTCATGGGGCACCGAAGCGATGTTGCGCCGATACAAAGCAGGCGCTTTCGATTGGGATCTCAATGGTGATGGCCTCCTCAATCCGGATGAAATGGCAAATTCTACGACGGGTCTGCCTGCGGTGTTGCCGAGCGAGACGCTGACGGATTACGGGGTTTATTCCCAATTGCTCTATGGATTTCGCAAGGGTTGGGTCGCTGGTTTGCGCGCCGACTACGTTGCGCCGACCGAGCGAGCCAACTACGAATCCATTCTCGGAAGTCGCGACCTGGATCGCGCTTCGCGTTGGCGCATTTCGCCAAACCTGACGTGGTATCCGAGCGAGTTTTCCAAGTTCCGGTTGCAATACAATTTCGACCATCGCGATAAAATCGGTGACGATCATTCCATCTGGTTGCAATTTGAATTTCTCCTCGGCACGCACGCCGCGCACAGATTTTAAACTTCTGCTATTTTAAAAAATGAACTTATTAAATTTTATGAAATATAAATTTTTCCTGCTGACGGCTGTCAGCGCCGCGCTGTTCACGATCTCAGCGCAGGCCAAATTAAACGTGGTTGCCACCATTCCTGACTTCGGCGCGATTGCCGAAGAAATCGGCGGCGACAAAGTCAATGTCACCAGCATCGCCCGTGGCACAGAAGACCAGCACTTCGTCGATGCGCGTCCCAGTTACGTTCGCGTGCTTAATAAAGCCGACGTGCTAATCGAAGGCGGTGCAGAACTGGAAGTCGGCTGGCTGCCTCCGCTCGTCAACGGCGCACGCAACGGCAAAATTCTGTCGGACGCTCCGGGGCATGTGATTCTCTCGCGCAACATTCAGTTGCTGGAAGTGCCAACGGGAGCGGTGGATCGTTCGATGGGCGACGTGCATCCGTTTGGCAATCCTCACTTTTCGTTGGACCCGGCCAATGGCAAAATTATTGCCGGGAGATTGGCGGAGTGTTTCAGCCAGGTGGATGGCGCGAACGCGGCGTTTTATCAGGCCAACTTGAAAAAATTCAACGAGCGTCTCGCCCAGAAACTCGCCGAATGGAAGAAACTATTGGAGCCATATCGCGGCGTAAAAGTCGTCACGTATCACAAATCGTTCAATTATTTTCTGGAACGGTTTGGCCTGGAGTTGGCCGGAACAATTGAGCCAAAACCGGGCGTCGAACCATCGCCGAGCTACATTGCCGGACTGATCCCGAAACTCAAAAGCGAAGGAGTCAAATTGGTGATAGTCGAACCATTCCGTCCGCGCAAAACGCCCGAATACGTGGCGCAATCGATCGGAGCAAAGTTCCTGGCTTTGCCGGGTTCAGTGGGGAGTAATGAAAAAACCAAAGACTATTTCAGTCTCTTCGACTACAATGTCGCGCAAATTGCGGCGGCTCTGAAATCAAAGTGACGGACAAAATATTATTAAAATTGAATGATGTGGCGGTCGGCTATGACCGCCACATTGTTTTGCAGGACATCAATTTCGAATTGAAGTCTGGCAGCTTTACCGGACTGCTCGGCGCAAATGGCTCAGGCAAATCGACCCTCATCAAAACCATTCTCGGCATCATTCCGCCGCTGAACGGCAAAATTGAATTCGCCTCCGCCAACGAACATCCGCCCGTTCTCGGCTATGTCCCGCAACGCGAATCGCTCGACCCAATTTTTCTCCTCTCCAGTTTTGAAGTCGTTTTGATGGGCACTTGCGGGCGCGTTCGAGCCGGACGCAAATTTGGCAAAGCGGAAAATGATTGGGCGCATCATTGTCTTGGAGAAACGGGCGCGGACAATTTGAGCAGACAACTTTTCTCCCAACTTTCCGGCGGACAAAAACAACGTGTCCTCATCGCCCGCGCCCTCGCCACCAAACCGGATTTTCTGTTGCTCGACGAACCGACCGCAGGAATCGACGCCGCCGCCACGCAAGCCATCATGGATTTGCTCCAGCGAATTCATCAGCAAAAACAATTGACGATTCTCATGGTCAATCATGATTTGCCCGCCGTGCGGCGTTATGCACAAAGCGTCATCTGGCTGCATCAGGGAAAAATTCTGCAAGGCGCGGTCAGCGATTTGTTAAGCCGCGATAAAATCGAAGAGATTCTGGATTTGGAACTGCATTGATATGGAAACATTGCGCGAAGTTTTCGATCCACATTTTCTCCTGCGAAATTCCGTTTATATCAGCCTGCTCGTGGGAATTGCCTGTCCGTTGGTTGGCGTCTATTTGATTTTGCGCCGACTCGTTTTCATGGGCGTGGCGCTGCCCCAAATTTCTTCGTGCGGAATTGCTTTTGCGTTTGCCTTTCACACCTGGGGACTCATCCCACATTTTGAAAGCGGCGAAAATGGACTGGCTTTTGCCGGCTCGACGGTTTTTACGCTGGCCGCGATTCTTGGACTATCCGTTCTGGAACGACGTGGTCGCGGAATGGTTGAGGGACGCATCGGAACTCTTTACGTTCTGGCCGGCGCCTGGAGCATTCTGTTACTCGTCAAAAATCCTTACGGCGAACACGGCTTGTTGGATCGGCTTCGAGGAGAAATCATCGCCGTCTCCGATTCCGACTTAGGCTGGACGTTCGCCGCCTTTGCCATCGTCGTCGCGGCCCTGATTATTTTTCAAAAAGAATTCATGCTGGTTTCCTTCGACCGTGAAATGGCCATCACGCTGAAGAAGAAAGTTCTCTTTTGGGACGCGCTGCTTTTTCTGCTAATCGGGCTGACGATTTCGATGACCGTTTTGAGCGTCGGCCCGCTGGTCGCGTTTGGATTTTTGCTCATCCCGCCACTGATCGCGCATCTTTTTGCGGCGAACATGAGACAATTTGCAATTGCAGCAGCAGCCATCGGCGCGTCGGCATCGCTGATCGGTTTTTGCATCGCGTATCGCTGGGATTTTCCAGTCGGCCCAACCGATGTGGCGTTGCTCGGCTTGATTTATGGCTTCGCGTTTCTCGTAAAAAAGGTGATTGCCTTGACGAAAGCAAAACAACCAAAGCCGACGCCCGTTTAGCACACAATTTCTAACGCGCCGTGATCATCGCGATGTCCGTGGGATTCACGCTGGTTGGCGCTGCTCTTTTTACTCTGACCCGAGCAAAAAATCACACTGGGCAGCGCTCTGGGATTGTATTGCTCCTCGAAATTTAGTTGGCCGACCGGCGCGGCAGTTGTCTGTACTCTCGGTGTGTTTCTGCTTTTGACCGGCATTTTCGTGAAAATTTTTAAAAAAGAAAATTCCCAATAAATCTTAACAGTCAAAGAAAACTCGCTTTACAACAAAACGTTTGGCAGTAAAGTGGCTCAAACTAAATTATGCGAAAGTCATACTCTCTTTTACTCGCCGGTATTGCCCTGGTTTTCGTCGGATGCGCCGGACCAGAACACAAACTCGGACGCGGCATCAACAACATTACTGAATTCCCGCGCGGCGGAGAAGTTCGTCGTTCCATGGAGCAGACGGCCATTTTCCGCAGTCCCGATGAA
>JBKJOA010000201.1:0-2504 GCA_046593365.1 Limisphaerales bacterium | reverse complement strand
GCCCAGTGGATAATGAATTGAAACGCGCTCGTCCAATCGACTAGCCTCGCGGCGTGCAACCAATTCGAGTCGCATTTTTAACGCACGAGCCATTTTACCCGCCATCGGGAGGAGGTTCGGCAGAAGCCATTTACCTTGTCGAAGAACTCGTCCAGCGCGGTCATCATGTTCATATCTTTTGCCCAAAACTTGCCGATCCAGATTTGGTGAGGCAAAAATTTAAAGTCCATTTGCATGAATTTACGACGTGGGAAATGGGGCGATATACGAAACTGCGCAACTTCAAGTATCTGCTTTATCCATCGTTCTTGAAGCGGATGGTGGAACAGGCGGCCAAAGAAATTAAATTTGATGCGGTGCTTTCGCAGCACGCTATTTCCGCCGTCGCCGCAGGTGGTTTGAAACGGTCGCTTGGTGTTCCGGTGTTCATGAATTTTTTGGATTACCTGACCGCTTTCATGGAGACGTGGCCAGCTTATATCGCGCCTCGTCCGGTCGTTGCCGCATTGATGAATTTCGAACTCAAGTTGCCGATTGGAAATCAGGCCGACGCCGTTTTCACCGTGTCCGATACTCTGGCCGATCTGTTCGCGGCAACCGGTTATCCGCGCGAAAAAATTCTCCCGATTTATTACGGTTACGATTCGTCAATATTCAAATTCCAGGAAGGCATCGTGCGCGGTTCCGCCAAACCTCCCGTGGTCACGATGCACGGCTCGCTTGATTTTCATCACGTCGGCGGGATCGCGTTTGAGGCCGTGAAAGCCATTTTTCAAACGCGGCCCGAAACGGTCTTTCGCTTTATCGGTCATCGCACGGCGGCGCTCGAAAAACTTTTTAATCGTGCGCGTGCTGAAATCCCAAGCGCCAAAATTGAATGCACCGGATTCGTGCCCTACCACGAAGTCCCGAGCCATCTGGCCACAGCGAGCGTTGGAATTATTCCGTACGAAGAATCCATCGGAACTCATTGTGCGTTTGCGGCCAAAGCCGTTGAGTATGCCGCTCTCGGCATTCCGCTGGTTTCAACCCGGCTGAAAAGTGTGCAGCGCTATTTCCACGATTTGCCGCTGGTCCGGTTTTCGGAATTCAACGGAGCCGATTTCGCGCGCAAAGCCGTAAGCTGGTTTGATGAATCGCCTGAATTAATCGCAGCACTGGGGAAATCAGCAAGCGAGCGCGTCCGCACCGATCTTGATTGGCGCGCGATCAGCCGCAAGGCCGTTGATTTCCTGGAAAAAATTCTCCAGGCCAAATCGTAATCTTGCTCTCAAGAGCGGCCCAGTTTTTCGCGCACTCGCCGCAAAATGTGTTTCAGCGGATGCAGTCGCCGCCAATAAAGCTCAGGATGAATAACTGACAACATATTGGTCGCCGGAAAAATTTGCCGCTCCTTTAAATTCGCTTCCACTTCATTGCCGCGCTTCACGAACAGCAACATGTTTTGGCAGTAATAAAAACTTACGCTGCGATTGTTCCAAATCTGAGGGCGCACAAAATCGTAGCAGGCAAAACCGCGCGCGCGAAATTTTTCCACCCAATAGTCCTGAAACTGTTCGTTCACATGTTGAAAGCCGCGTTGTCCGGGAATGGCGGCGGAAAAAAGAACCACGTCTCCGAGCGCAACGAGCGAATCAATAAATGTGTCTGCGAATTGCGCTTCCAAATGTTCGGCTACTTCCAGCGAAACAACCAGGTCAAACCGCCGTTGGGCAGCGAGCGGCTTGGTCAAATCGGTGGCGACAAAATGTTCACGAGGAATTTTGAGTTTGTCGGTTGGAACCCATGTACCGTCCATCCCTAAAAAATCTTTGACGCCATTTTTTTGGAAAATCTCCAGCCAACCGCCGGGGCCACAGCCGATATCCACCACGCTTTGAGGCGCAACCAAATCCAACATCAACGGCACAACGACATTGGCCGAATGCTCCGCCTGATCGTCCCAACCGCCCAAATTTGTGTAGCCCACCGTTTTAACTTTCATCGTGTTTCGAACGACAAGCCACAACAACCACTCCTTTTTGTCGAGCCGAAATTCCTTTCGCAACTGTCGCTGCAACGAAATTTATGAGCGCGTTAAAAAATTCAGAACCGCCGTCGGGCCGTTTTTCAAAAGATTTTTCCGGAACAGGTGGGCGGAACAGAAACAATTTTATGGATTTTTTCCCTCGGAATCGAACGGCGCGACGGAAGCAGAAGCGCCCGGCGCCGGTAATCTTTGTGCAAATTTATTCTGATGCTTTTCTAAAAGTTCGAGGATGGCCAGGTTCACGTCGTCGGCGGATTTTGGAAATTTGAGAACTATTTGTACATTGGGAAGGCGGTGCTGCCGGATGAACCGGAGCGCTTTGGACGTATGTTTGAAATCTCTCGCCTCATCAGGATTTTGAGTCACTGTGTCACGGTCCATCAAAAACAAAAATGTAGTTGTGCTCTGAATCAGCACTCGCATCCACCCATCTTCGGGTGCGCCGTTCGAGTTACAAGGAAAAAACATTCTTGTG
>JBKJOA010000167.1:0-10511 GCA_046593365.1 Limisphaerales bacterium | reverse complement strand
AGGTATTCAACCGCAGGAACAAAACGGGCACGGCGAAAAACATTCGGCCACGCGTTTTGGATCTGGCGCACCATCAGATCATCTTGGTTGCTGCGTGTTAATTCATCAAAAGCCGTTGCGCCTTCGGTGCTCAACACAAATGAAATGTCTTCCACCGGAAACTTTGGCAGTTCGATGGGAATCAGTTTCGCGCCGAGTGATCTGAGCATCGCGAGAGCCGCAAGATCGTTGGTTTGATTTTTCTTTTTCGCAAAGTCGTTTTTCAAAAAACCAATGCGCAGTTTGCGAAGATCGACTTTTGGCCGGTAATTAAAGGGCGCATCGTAGAGAGTTTGATCGACGCCATCCGATCCGTAAATCGCGTCAAAAACCAGCGCGCAATCTTCGACAGTGCGACCAATCGGGCCGAGTTTGTCCATCGACCAACTGAGCGACATGACGCCGGCGCGACTCACCCGGCCGTAAGTCGGTCGCAAACCAGTGACGCCGCAAATGCTTGTTGGTGACAGAATGGATCCGTGAGTCTCGGAACCGATTGCAAAGGCAAAAAGTCCGGCGGAGGTCCCCGCTGCGGAGCCAGCCGATGACCCGCTCGACCCATTCTTTGGTGCCCAGGGATTTCGCGTCATGCCGCCAAACCAAACTTCACCCCACGCCAGTTCACCCATCGTCGTTTTTGCGACCAGAATTGCGCCAGCTTTTTCAAGTCGTTGAATGACGGTTGCATCTTCGTCGAAGACTTGGTCTTTGAACGGAACTGATCCCCACGTCGTGCGAATTCCCTTGGTGGAAAGCAAATCTTTCGCGCCAAAGGGAATTCCGTGCAGCGGCCCTCGATATTTTCCGGCTGCGATCTCGCGATCCGCGCGCCGCGCTTGTTTTAATGCGAGATCTTCGGTCAACGTGATGACGCATTCCAATTTTGGGCCGTATTGCTTGAGCCGTTTCAAATACATCTGCGTCAGTTGTTCGGAAGAAATTTTGCGTGATTTAATCAGAAACGAAAGTTCGCCAACCGAGCAAAACGCGAGGTCTTCCAAATTCGCCGGCAATTTGAGTTTCGCCGGCAAACTCCACTTCGGTTTTTTGTGCGCGGGTTCAAATTTGAATCCAACCGGAATCGGGTTGAACAAAACGGCGGGCGGAACGGTGTAAGGAATTTTAATGCGACGAATGTTCTCAAAGGCGCTGAGTGTCGTGTTCAAACCATTGAGCATCAGGTCGCGTTTCTCGTCGGAAAAATTAAGGCCGGAAATTTTTTCAGCATTCGCCACGACCTCACGCGTGATTTGATTTGTTTTTGGCTCGGCTTGGAGAAATTGCAGTTGAGAAACCAAGGCCGCGAAAATAAGAAGGAATTTGGGAAAGTTCATTCACCGACCTTTTACCCAGCCCGTGAAAAATTTGCAGCAGGAAAGTGCTACGCAAAAACCGAGGGGGCGCGCGTTTCGAATTGCGCCAACTCTTCACTCAACAGCTCCAACGGCAGGCCCACGACATTGCTGAATGATCCAGAAATATTTCGCACGATGTCGTCTCCATGCTCTTGAATGGCGTAGGCGCCGGCTTTGTCCAATGGATTAATTTTCGAGTGATAACGCGCAATTTCCGCAGCATTAAGGGAGCGGAAAGTAACTCTGGTACGGTCGGCAAAAACTCTTTGCCGATGTGAACGAAGATGAATAAGGCAACCGCCGGTTACGACCTCGTGAGTGCGCCCCTGCAACTCTTCCAACATGCGGCCCGCTTCTGCAATGTTCTGCGGCTTGCCAAATAATTTTGAGCCGGACGCGACGAGCGTATCCATCGCAATCACCAATGCCTCGGGAAATTTCTTGGAAACGGCACGGGCTTTGCGATAGGCATTGATTTGCGAAAGTTCGGCGGCGGTAAGTTGCTCATTGTGAATTTCGTCCGCGTTACTCGGAATGGCTTGAAATTCCAAACCCGTTTGCCGCAGCAATTCCAAACGTCGAGGCGACGCTGAGGCCAAAATAAGCGTGGGCAAGTTCATGGGTTTTTTGCGCTGGAGCGGAGGCCGATCTTCGCTCAGCCAATTAATGCCATAATTTTTCCTGTGAGTCAAAGGAACTGCGACGAGAATTCGTCAGCTTTTGTTTAAGGTTTTTTCGTCGAACACCGGCTTGGCATCATCGCCAGCGGTTTCATGCTCAAGAGATATCCATGATTTGCCACCGCCGCAGCTCGATAAATTTAACAATTTTAGGGGGTGGGCTAACGAAAGGAGCGGACTGCCAAGGCTAAGTTACTTTGTTTCTCCCCCGCTGCGTCCTAACGCCTCGACGATGACGCCCATTTTTGGAAAGCAATTCGCACAAAATAAATTTATCACAGTGGCCAGAGGAGGCGGAGAAATTCCTGGCTCTGAATAATGGGATTAGGCTGTTCACAAACAACGAATGTGGACGAGGCCGTTGTGCGGGCGAGGGCGGCCGTGACTTTAGCACCGCTATTGGCCGTGTGGCACGATGGTTTGTCAAAGCATAATTCCACTAAATAAAGTATTCTCTGCGCTTGCCGAATTTTTTTGATTCACCTAGTTTCGCACGAAATCAACCTATGAATTCAACCATTCGATTCAAATTGTCCGTGATGATGTTTCTGGAATTTTTCATTTGGGGATCCTGGTATGTGACCGGGCCAAATTATCTCGGTGCGCTCGGTTTCAAAGCGGAAGATTTCGGATGGACTTATTCCGTCGGCCCGATTGCGGGAATGATTTCGCCCTTTTTTGTGGGCATGATTGCGGACCGATTTTTTCCAGCGCAACGCGTTTTGGCAGCGATGCATTTTTTCGGCGCGGCGTTAATGTTTTATGCAACAACTTTGATGAAGGGCGGTGCGACTCCGAACGCGATTAACGGCGTTTTCTTCGGTTACATGCTCACTTATTTTCCGACGCTGGCCCTGACGAATACGCTGGCGATGAAAAACATGACCAACCCGGAAAAGGAGTTTCCGCTCATTCGTGTGTTGGGAACAATTGGCTGGATTGCCGCCGGTTTGACGCTGAGCTGGCTGGGCTGGGACAAGACGATCAATATGTTTTATATGACGGCGGGAGCGGCTCTGTTGCTGGGATTTTTTAGTCTGGCCTTGCCACAGACTCCGCCGGTTGGTTCCGGCCCCGTTTCCGCGCGGCAAATTCTCGGACTGGACGCGCTGGTCATGTTAAAAAATCGTTCCTATTTGACCTTCATGATTGCATCAGCGCTGATCTGTATTCCGCTGGCATTTTATTATCAGATCACGAGCCGTGTGGTGGAAATGACCGGATTGCCCATCGGCCAAACGATGTCGTATGGGCAAATGTCAGAAATATTTTTCATGCTCATCATGCCACTTTTCTTTGCTCGGCTCGGCGTGAAATGGATGCTCGCAGTTGGAATGTTGGCGTGGGTGGTCCGCTACGTTTTGTTTGCCATCGGCGCTTCAGAACAGATTCAATGGATGATTATTCTGGGCATCGTGCTGCACGGAATTTGTTACGACTTCTTTTTTGTAACGGGACAAATTTATACCGATCAAGCCGCGCCTAAAAACATTCGCGCTCAAGCCCAAGGGATGCTGGTTCTGTTCACACTTGGATTGGGAATGTTCATCGGCGCTCAAGTTGCCGGTCGAATCGAAGCGCAACATTCGCCGAAAGCATCGGTTTATTTTGCAAAAGTGGTTCCTGACAAAACGGAAGAGATTCAAAATTTGGAAAGTAAAATTGCTGCTTCGGGCCTGTCCGAGAAAAAGGAACTCGGCAAACAACTCGACGGACTACTTCAAAGCATTCGTGGCGAACTTTCCGATCAGCAAAAAATCGCGCTGCATCAGGAGGAATTGAAGGCCATCGAATGGAAGCCACTTTGGGGCAAGCCCGCTATTTTCGCGGCTTTGATTCTTTTATTATTTATTACTTGTTTCCGAAACCCACCCCGGGTCAAACCCGTTTAAAACCGCTCGGTAAAAATTACTTCGGAGGACGAAGCTTTTAAGCCTGTCGATTTGACCAAACCATAGTTTTCGACTAAGATTTACGCCTATGCTCGCAAAACAGTTTTTTGATTTTTGCCGGATTTTAGTTGGTTTGTGCGTCTTGGGGAGGCATGCTGCTTTTTGTGCGTCCGGCATCTGATTCGCTCGCTATTCGTTGTAAGTTATGCTCAACCGTCCCCTCTTTATTTCACTATTTTTGACCAGCTTGATGATTTTTGTCATGCCGTCGCGATCGCAGCAGCCACCTGGGAGAAAATTGTGGCAATCTGTCGAAAAAATTCCACAAAATCGACCGGCGACAGATGCGTGGGTTCACCCCGAGAAAAACTTTCATGCTTTCAACGTTGACCAGGCATCACTTCGCGCAGAACTAGCCCGGGTTCCGAAAGAATTCAGCAACGAAGCTCGCGTCGCGCCGGGGGAAATCAGTTTGCCGATGCCGGACGGAACCTTGGCCCGGTTTCAAGTTGTTGAATCGCCAGTAATGGCACCGGAGCTGGCGGCAAAATTTCCGGAAATCAAAACGTATCTCGGCCAAGGTTTGGATGATCCTTCGGCCAGCGTGCGGTTTGACGTGAGTCCGTCGGGTTTTCACGGACAAATTCTTTCACCCAAAGGCGCGGTTTACATTGATCCGTATTGGCGAGGCGATGCAGTCCTTCACACCAGCCATTACAAACGCGATTTACGAAAGGGAGCGGATGGATTTCAATGTTTGGTTGCCGGTGCGGATGATCCGATTGCCCAACCTCTGGCGCGAGGAGAATTGCTTCGCTCGGGCGGCAATTTACGGACGTACCGGCTGGCTTGCTCCGCTACAGGGGAATACGTGGCTTATCACGGAGGAACCGTGGCCTCGGGCATGGCAGCGATTGTCACTGCTGTAAATCGCGTAAGCGGAATTTATGAAGTGGAGTTGGCGATTC
The DNA here is from genome assembly GCA_046593365.1 of Limisphaerales bacterium. Lineage (GTDB taxonomy): Bacteria > Verrucomicrobiota > Verrucomicrobiia > Limisphaerales > CANJXF01 > CANJXF01. Next base: position 5,577 of record JBKJOA010000167.1, on the reverse strand, counting down.
GCATGGTGTTGGTGGCCAATAACGATTTGCTCGTTTACACCAACGCGAGCACCGATCCGTTTTCCAATAGCAGCGGGTCAACGATGCTTGGGCAAAATCAAACAAGGGTGGACAGCGTTATTGGCGATGCCAATTATGACATTGGACATGTGTTCAGCACGGGGGGCGGAGGTATCGCTGGATTGGGCGTGGTTTGCCGCACGAGCAATAAAGCCCGCGGAGTCACTGGGCTTCCTGAACCGATTGGCGATGCCTTTTACGTTGATTACGTCGCGCACGAAATGGGTCACCAGTTTGGCGGAAACCACACGTTCAATAGTGTGACTCTTAATTGCGGTGGGAACAATCGGAGCGCTTCAACTGCCTACGAACCGGGTAGCGGTTCAACGATCATGCCTTACGCCGGAATTTGTGGTGCTGATGATCTCCAACCGCACAGCGATCCTTATTTTCACTCGATTAGCTTTGATGAGATTTTAACTTACACCACCACCGGCTTCGGCAATTGTCCGGTGCCCTCCTCGACGGGAAACACCGCTCCAACCGTTAACGCTGGAACCAACTACGTCATTCCCAAAAGTACTCCGTTCACTTTGACAGCGAGTGGGAGCGATCCGGATGGAGACACGCTGAGTTATTGTTGGGAGGAACGCGATCTGGGCGCAGCGCAATTACTAACGGACGCGGACAACGGAAGCAGCCCGATTTTTCGTTCTTTCAATCCAACGGTGAGTCCATCGCGCACTTTCCCAAAACTTTCGAGCCTCCTCAATAACATCAGTTCGCTTGGTGAAAAGTTACCCGCGTTAAACCGAATCATGAATTTCCGGGTTACGGCGCGGGACAATCGGGCCGGTGGCGGTGGTGTCAACACGGCTAATATGCAGGTCACGGTAAACGCAACCGCAGGACCGTTTCTGATCACGTCACCGAACACTTCGGTGAGTTGGTCAGGGCCGGAAACCGTGACATGGAATGTTGCTGGCACCACGGCTTCGCCTGTCAACGCAATCAACGTCAACATCTGGCTCTCGACGAATGGCGGAAATACATTTTCCATGCTCCTTGCGACCAACACGCCGAACGACGGGTCACAACCAGTCCTGTTGCCGAGCCTTTCCACTGATTCGGCGCGCATTAAAGTCGAGGCGACCGGAAATATTTTCTTCGACGTGTCCGACGCGAATTTTTCCATTGCTCCTTTCACAGCGGCACCGATTGTTGCGCTGGACTCAACTTCGTTGTCCGCAGAAAATTGTGTTGTTGCCAACAGCGCGGTTGATCCAGGCGAAACCGTTACAGTTAGTTTCTCTCTTAAAAATATCGGTTCAGCCAATACGGCCAACCTCGTTGCAACTCTTCTCTCAACCAATGGAGTGACTTCACCCAGCGTGGAGCAAAATTATGGTTCTTTGACGGCGGATGGGCCTGTCGTGACAAGGGCATTCACCTTCACTGCCAGTGGGGTTTGCGGTGGGACGATACGCCCCGTACTCCAGTTGCAAGATGGACCGAATAATCTTGGAACGGTGAATGTCTTGTTACCACTCGGCAACCTGACGACGCTCACCATGACCAAATCCAACGCGACCAGCATCAACATTCCTGGCAGTGGAAACATCGGCCCCGCTTCGGTTTATCCGTCAGGCATCACGGTTTCTGGAGTAACCGGCTCCGTCACGAAGGCGACCGTTTCATTGGTGGATTTAAGCCACACGGTTCCAGACGATCTGGATATTCTGCTTGTGGCACCGAATGGCCAATCCGTTCTGTTGATGTCCGACGCGGGTGGTGGTTCCTCGATCAACAACGTCAATCTGACTTTCGATAGCGCAGCGTCAACGGCATTGCCGGATTCCACGCAAATTGTTTCGGGCACTTTTCAACCCAGCGATTATGGAGCGACCACCGACACGTTTAATTCACCTGCGCCGTCCGCCCCATTTGGTGCGACCTTGGCAGCCTTGAACGGAATCAATCCGAATGGAACGTGGTCGCTCTACATCATGGACGACGGAAACCCAAGGACTGGAACTCTTGCGGGCGGCTGGCGGCTCACCTTGACTACCGGCGTCCCTAACTGCTGCTCTGGCAATGCGCCTCCGTTGATTGCTTCGATAACGGATCAAAACACGGATGAAGATGTTTCACTGACGGGAATTGCGTTTACGATCTCCGACGCCGAAACCGCCGGTGATTCGCTGGTTCTTACAAAATTTTCCTCGAATCCAGGTCTCGTTCCAAATACGAATCTTGTTTTCTCCGGCACAGGCACAAATCGGTTTTTGTCGATCACTCCGTTGCCCAATCAATCCGGCTCAACCACGATTGCAATTGTGGTGAGCGATGGTTCTGCCAGCGCAACCAACCAGTTTTTGCTAACGGTCGATCCAGTGAATGATGCCCCGCTGCTCGGCGTGATTTTGCCGAAAATCGTTGATGAACACGAGTTGCTACAGTTTACCAATTCGGCCAGCGATCCAGAGGGCGATCAACTGACTTTCAGTTTGGAACCCGGTGCGCCGTCTGGAGCAGAAGTTAATGCGACCAATGGCGTTTTCACCTGGACACCAACTGAGGCGCAAGGGCCGAACACAAATATCATCACCATCCGAGTGACTGACAACGGTTCGCCGAGTTTGAGCGCGACACAAACATTTACAGTGACGGTCAATGAGGTGAATGACGCGCCTCTCGTCGCCGGAATCTTGTCGCAAATAGTTGATGAGAAAACGTTGCTACAGTTTACCAATTCAGCCAGCGATCCTGAAAATAATGAACTCACTTTTAGCCTGGAACCCGGGACCCCATCTGGAGCGGAGATTAATTCCACGAATGGCGTTTTCACCTGGACACCAACTGAGGCGCAAGGACCGAACACAAATACCATTACCATTCGCGTGACCGACAACGGTTTGCCGAGTTTGAGCGCGACGCGGACATTTACGGTGACGGTCAACGAAGTGAATGACGCGCCCGTCCTCGCAGAAATCGCTCCCCAGATCATTGATGAACAGACGCTGCTACAGTTTACGAATTCGGTCAGCGATCCAGAGGGCGATCAACTGACTTTCAGTTTGGAACCCGGTGCGCCGTCGGGAGCGGAGATTAATTCCACCAATGGCGTTTTCACCTGGACACCAAGTGAGGCGCAAGGGCCGAACACAAATATTATCACCATCCGAGTGACTGACAACGGTTCGCCGAGTTTGAGCGCGACGCAGACATTTACGGTGACGGTCAACGAAGTGAACGACGCACCATCGTTGACGCAAATTTCCAACCAGATGGTTTACGCCGGAACTACGCTTTCCTTTACGAACGTGGCGAGTGACAGCGATTTGCCCGCGAACAATCTTGAATTCAGTTTCGATGCGGTAGCGATTGGCGCGGAATTGAATTCCACAAATGGAGTTTTCGTTTGGACACCGACAATCGAGCAATTGGGCACGAATGAATTCACCATTCGGGTCAGCGACGATGGCGCATCGAGCTTGAGTGACACGGCGAGTTTTTCTGTGATGGTGTTTGCGCCGCCCACGCTTCACGCCGAAGCACAACCGGACGGGAATGTTGCACTCGTTTGGAATGCAATTCCTGGCCACAGCTATCGTGTGCAATTCAAGTCGGCGCTGGAGGAGGCGGAGTGGACGGATTTGCCCGGTGATGTCTGGCCCGACGGAATGACTGCGAGCCGTTCCGGTGGCGGATCAGCGCCGCAAGGTTTTTATCGCGTTCGAGTCCTTCCCTAGTCGCCGAGTGCGGTAGAGCATTGAGCGTTCAGGCCTTATTGCTTATAAGAAATTACGTTTAAGTAGAAAGCGGCGACTCGTTGCCGAATCGCCGTTTCGCGAAAGGTTGGAAAACTTAAATTCCTTTACTGATCATATATTTCAACAAATCGGCGACGCGGTTGCTGTAGCCCCATTCGTTGTCATACCAGCTCACGAGCTTGAAAAAGCGTTTGTTCAATTCGAGACCGGAGCCTTCGTCGTAGATCGAAGAAAGTTTGGAATGGATGAAATCGCTGCTGACGACTTCGTCCTTCGTGGTTTCGAGAATACCATTTAAATACGTCTCGCTTGCGCGTTTCATTGCGGCGGAAATTTCGGCGTAGCTCGTATCTTTCGTAGTTTTCACGGTTAAATCGACGCAGGAAACCGTTGGAGTCGGAACGCGGAATGCCATTCCAGTCAGCTTGCCTTTCACTTCGGGGCAAACCAAGGCAACCGCTTTGGCGGCGCCGGTGGTTGATGGAATGATATTGATGGCCGCGCTGCGTCCGCCTTTCCAATCTTTTTTGCTCGGGCCGTCCACCGTTTTCTGGGTTGCCGTGTAGGAATGGATTGTTGTCATCAAACCTTCTTCGATGCCAAAACCTTCTTTCAACAAAACATGAACGACGGGTGCCAGGCAATTCGTCGTGCAACTGGCGTTGGAAACAATGTGATGTTTGGCTGGATCGTACTTTTCATGATTCACGCCCATGACCACCGTAATGTCTTCACCTTTGCCTGGAGCCGAAATGATGACTTTCTTTGCGCCGGCAGCAAGATGTCCTTTGGCTTTTTCCGCGTCCGTAAATAATCCGGTTGATTCGATTACGAGATCAACGCCGAATTGTTTCCATGGCAAACCAGAAGGATCTTTGGCACTAACGACGTGGATTTCGCGCCCGTTCACGATCAAAACATCATCTTCGGTTTTGTCGGCGGATGATTTCCTGGAGGAAACTTCGCCTTGAAAACGGCCTTGGGTGGAATCGTATTTCAGCAGATAAGCCAAATTGTCGGCGGGGACGATGTCGCCGACCGCGACCACATCGACTTCTTTGCCGAGAAGACCTTGTTCAGCGATGGCGCGAAAAACCAAGCGGCCGATGCGCCCAAATCCATTGATACCAACTTTAATTGCCATATTTTTCTTAGATTGAATTTCGAAATAATTTCGAGCCGTTGAATGTAACGTCGGCGCGCAGGTCGTCAACGAAGATTTCCCCATGTTTCACAATGGCGCAGCCCGGACCATTGCTGGCACAGAAATGTCGATCCGAATGGGATTGCGCAACGGTCGGCCAAAGCCGCGCAGGTCGATTTCCATGATGTCGCCCTCACCTAAGATTACCTCTTCTCCAAAGCTGAAGACGTCAGCGCCAAAAAAATAGATATGCGCGTCGCCGGCCCGTCGGTGCGCTGGATATTTGAAGTGGTGATGTTCAAGATTCGCCATGGAGTGCGACATGTTTTTCTCACCCGTCCGAAATGGCCGGGTCCAAAAAAGTTTTCCGGCGCGATGGATTTTTACCGTTCCTTGTGCATCGGCAAAATCAGCCCCCACGATCAATTCAGGGCCAATGGAACAGGTGCGCAACTTTGAGGGCGCGAGCCAGAGATAATTTTTTTGCTCCATGACGTGGTCGGAAAACTCGTTGCCCATCAGCAATCCGACTCGATGTGGAATGCCACCGGCATCGACAATATATGCTCCCGCAACCTCAGCTTCCTCGCCGCCATCACCGGAGAAATTTGGAACTTCGAGCGGCTCGCCGTGTGCGCGCAGAATCGTGCCGCATCCTTT
>JBKJOA010000105.1:0-3573 GCA_046593365.1 Limisphaerales bacterium | reverse complement strand
CTCGGTGCTGATTTGCACGGAGACTTTCGAGCGGCCTTTGAGGTTGATTGACCACTTGAATTTTTTGGCGGTGAATCCCACGGCGCGCAATGCCTTCACAGATTCGTCAATCCGTTCAGCCGCAATGACCACATCCACGTCTGCTGTCGCCATCGGCTCCTTCGCCCAATGATTGACCGCCAACCCGCCAATCATGCACCAAGGAATTTCAAGACTCTCCAGCGTTTGGACGAGCAGCGAAACATCGCCACCGCCGCCCGCCGTTTGCCAGTCATAAAATTGCCGCATGGTCATGGCCGAAATCTAGTGGCGAAGAAATTTCACGGCAAGTAGCGATTACCGCATCAATTTCCATTGCCTTCTCGAAATATAAGGATCAAGCCGCGCCAGAATAAAATACGCCCAGCGCCCTTTCATTCGCTCCCAAAAATTTCGTTCTTTGCGCCAGCTTTCCAATTCAATCCGGCGGCAGTGGGGCAAATCTTCCGCAAAAATTTTCCCCGCTTCGGCAACAACTTCCGGCTCTTTCAAACGCACAAGCAATTCGTAGTTCAAATGCAAACTGCGCGTGTCGAGATTGGCGGAACCGGCATAAACGACGTCGTCGATGAGAATCATCTTCGCGTGCAAAATCTGCGGCTGATATTCGTAAATCTCCAGGCCCGCCCGCAACATGCGGCGATACAAACTTCGTCCCGCCATTTGTGAGAGCGGCACATCGGATTTGCCGGGCAAAATCAATTGCACTCTGCCTCCCTTCCGCAAGACGCGGCGCAAGTCGCGGCGGATTTTCCACGTCGGCAAAAAGTAAGCGCAAATGATTTGCACGCTTTTGGCGCGTTTTAAATCGTGACTCAACGCGCGTTTCAACGGATTTAATTTCCGTCCGGGCGCGCTGAGCAAAAGTTCGGCGTCCGGCAATTTTACTATTTTGGTGTGGCGCGCCTTTCGCAAGCGGACGAAAAATTTGCGTTTTTGGTTAGCGAGCGCGAACATGTCGTCGAAGGCCGCTCCCAGATGTTTCGCGAGTGTGCCGCAGATTTTCAATCCGAGATCGCGCCAGCCCTTGCTCACTCCATCGCCCTCGTATTCCCTGGCAATGTTGAATCCACCGACAAACGCCACGCTTTCATCGCAAACCAAAATTTTTCGGTGATCGCGCAATCCGAAGTGATGAAACGTGAGTGGATTGAACCAGCGAAATTCCCCACCGCCCGCTCGAAAACTCGTCCAGAAATCGTCGGGCAACGTGACCGATCCTCCCGCATCGACCAAAACCTGAACCCGAACCCCACGCTGACATGCCTTGACGAGCGATTCGCGAAATTTTTCGCCAATCGGATGGGCACTGAAAATATACATCTCCAGCCGCACGGAAATTTTCGCCTCTCCGATTGCATCCAACATTTCAGCCAAAGCCTGATCGCCGGTGCGCATCCAGCGAAAAGAAGATTTGTCGACAGTTGCCATTGGGCGCGCAGTTTAGAAAAGGCGCATATGAATGCCAGCCCTGTTTGGAGTTTCGCCTTTAGGCGGTTCGGCGCGAACGATGCAAAATCATGACCGCCTAAAGGCGGAACTCCAAACTAAGAGTCGTCACGCGAATCACAAAACGCGATTTAGTTTCTAATAAATTCCCAATTCAGGCATCTATACATTTATGAAACTTGGAGTTCGGATTGCTTTTCTAATCTGCTGTTTGTTTTCGACAACCGCATTCGCGCAAACCTTTGGCGCGAAAACGAAAGCGCGGCTGATTTTGTCGGCGGAATCGGCGAAGCCTGGCGAAACCATTCTCGCTGGGGTTCAAATGAAAATGCCCCCAGGCTGGCACACCTATTGGAAAAATTCCGGCGACTCCGGTTCGCCCACGGAAATTGAATGGAGTTTGCCTGAAGGAATTTTTGCCGGAGAAATCCAATGGCCGCTCCCCCGTAAAGATGTGATTTCCGCCGGAGATTCTAAATTCACCACTTACGTTTTCGATGACGAAGCCGTATTGCTCATTCCGCTAAAAATCGCGGCGAACATTGCGACGGGTGAAAAGAAAATCAGCGCCAAAATTTTGTGGCAGGAATGTGAAACCATTTGCGTCCTCGGCAGTGCAAATCTGAATGCTGTTTTAAACATCGGAAATGAATCCAAAGTTTCACCCGACCTCGCTCTGATTGATGAATGGCAAAAGAAATTGCCGCAAACCAATTTGCATTTTTCGCTCACTTCGTTGCTGGAAGAATTCAACACCAACTCCGCTTCGCTGCTCCTTCAGTTTTCCAAAGCCAACGGCAATACATGGGATTTTTTCCCTGATAAAATTGAAACTGCTGAAATCAATGGAGAAACCGACATCGTTACTTCCGACTCCAATTTGGTTTTGCGGAAACAAATCAAAAAAATCGGCACGGATTGGCCGAAGGAAATTTCTGGCGTCCTTGTGCAGTTGCAAGACGGAAAGCCTACCGCCGGTTATGAAGTTTCATTGAAACCGACGATTTCCAGCGCGAGCGGTTCAGTCGGAATCGGCGCGGAGAAAAAATCGCTTTGGTTCATGCTGCTCTCGGCATTTCTCGGGGGTTTGATCTTGAACATCATGCCGTGCGTCCTGCCCGTGATTGCGCTGAAAGTTCTTGGCTTCGTGAATCAAACCAAAGAATCCCCGGCACGCGGGAAAATGCTTGGGCTGATCTACGGCGTCGGAGTTCTGGTTTCATTTTTAGTTTTGGCCGGACTCGCCATCGGCGTCCAGAAAGCGGGTGGCCTGGCCAGTTGGGGAATGATTTTGCAAAACCAGACTTTTCGCGTCGTCCTCACCGTTCTGATTACACTCGTCGCACTGAATCTCTTCGGGCTTTTTGAAATTACTTTAAGCGGCAGCGTGATGGGTGCAGCGGGAAATCTGAGTGCAAAAGAAGGTGTCTCAGGCGCATTTTTCAACGGTGTTTTGGCAACAATACTCGCGACACCGTGTACTGCTCCATTTCTCGCGGGAGCAATTGGCTTCGCCTTCACGCAACCGCCGACGATCATCATTTTGATGTTTCTCATGGCCGGTCTGGGTCTGGCCGCGCCGTTCGTCATTTTGTGTTGGAATCCGAATTGGTTGAAAATTTTGCCGAGGCCCGGCGCATGGATGGAGAAATTCAAGATCGCCATGGGCTTCCCGATGCTCGCGACCGCCGTCTGGATTTTCTGGTTCACCGCGCCGCGTTTTGGAAAGTCCGGTGTCCTTTGGCTCGGATTATTCCTCGTAATCCTTTCTGCGGCGGCGTGGGTTTGGGGAGAATTTGTGCAGCGCGGTCGCAAACGAAGAGGTTTGGCCATCACCATCAGCGTTCTGCTTCTGGCTGGCGGTTACGTCGTTGCGCTGGAAAAAAAATTAAATTGGCGCGTTCCCACCACTATTTCCGCAGGCGGAACTTCGCTGAAAGAAAGCCCCGATGGAATCGATTGGCAGCCGTGGAGTCCTGAAGCGGTCGCCAAAGCTCGGGCTGATGGACATGTGGTGATGGTCGATTTCACGGCGGACAATTGTTTGAATTGCCAGGTGAACAAGGCCTCGAGTTTGGAAATCCC
>JBKJOA010000468.1:0-13632 GCA_046593365.1 Limisphaerales bacterium | reverse complement strand
TGGTGCCCGCGACAGGATTTGAACCTGTACGATGTTACTCACTAGAACCTGAATCTAGCGCGTCTGCCAATTCCGCCACGCGGGCACACCACAAAATAAGGGCACTTTCCATTTTCGCCGAACGCGAATCAGGCGGGAAACTAGCACAAGGTTTTTGATGCGCGCAAGCGACGAATTCGGCGCTCTGGAAACGGTGCGCATCTTGACCCTTCTGCCGTAGCGCCGACTTCCCAGTCTGCTGTGTCGCGGGTTTCCAAACCCGCGCGGCATGATTTCCCGCGCCTTGCCGACTTGGAAGTCGGCGATAGCCGGTTTGGAAACCTGCGCTACAAGTTCAGCTCTACCAACGTTTGTAGTAGTGTCAAGATACGCACCTGGGAACCGGCGGTGATTTCTAAATCAAAACACCGGACGACGCGCAATGTGAATTTTGAGCCTGCGATTCCTCAATGAAATGCCGGAATTTGGCTGGCTTTTCCGCCCAATTTTGTGAAGATCGGCGCGACAGACCAAGTATGCAAAAATATTGCCTCCTTTTTACGAAGATCGTTCTGATGGCTTCCTTTTTTGGAATAGTGCCGTCGATACGGGCGCAAACCTTTGAGATGCTACATTCCTTTCGAGGCACTAATGGCGCTAATCCTTACGCCAGACTTCTACAGGCGAATGATGGCAATTTGTATGGAACCACTGTTAATGGCGGAACAAACTCTCTTGGAACGTTATTCAAAATGACGCTTTCCGGGTTGGTCACTCCGTTGATTCACTTCGCAAACACCAATGGCCGTAATCCCTATGCTGAACTGGTTCAGGGAAACGATGGCAGTTTTTACGGCACAACCTTTCAGGGCGGCACCATCGGCAACGGAACAGCGTTCAAAATGACGACTCTACAGGGGGTGACCACGCTGATTTCGTTCACCAATAATAACGGCAGTTTTCCGGTGGGCGGATTGGTGTTGGAAAGTAATAATTTTTTCGGCACGACTTATAACGGTGGAGCGTTCAATTTCGGCACGGTATTCAGGATGGCAACCAATGGCGCGATGACCACGCTGGTTTCGTTTAATTATAGTAATGGGCGCTCGCCCGCTGCGTCACTTTTGAAGGGGGTCGATGGCAGCTTCTATGGCACAGCCTACTCCGGCGGCGCGAGTAATTGCGGAACAGTATTTAAGATGCTGACAAATGGTGCATTGACTTCGCTTGTAACATTCAGGGGCACCAATAACGGCCAGGGTCCTCTCGGTGCCTTAGTGCAGGGAAGCGACGGAAATCTATATGGCACAACTCAATCAGGGGGCGCGAGAACGAATGGGACGGTCTTTAAAATGACGACCAATGGGGTGCTTACTACTCTGGTAACCTTCAACACTACCAATGGTGCCAGACCGTTTTGTGGACTTTTGCAGGCAAATGATGGCGGCTTTTTCGGCACCACGTATTCCGGAGGTGAGAGTAATCTGGGAACGGTTTTTAGCGTTGCAACAAATGGCATGTTGACCACTTTGGTTTCATTTACAGGCAGCAATGGACGCAATCCAATCGCCGGATTAACAATGGGGAGTGATGGGAATATTTACGGAAGCACCGAAACTGGCGGGACGAATAATGTGGGAACCATTTTTCGGATCGTTATGCCCGTGCTTTTGAATTCCATGCAAGTAGGAAATGAACTGATCTTATCTTGGCCGACAAACGCGTTTGGGTTCATTTTGCAAATGACCTCCGATCTAAATTATCCCGATAACTGGATTGATTACACTAATTCGCCCTCTTTGGTTGGAGGACAATTCACCGTTACAAATACTATTTCAGGCAACTCGCAGTTTTATCGGTTGAAGAAATAGCCCGGACGCTTTTGCAGGACTTCACTTGGTTAAATGTCGAAATCCATGATCTCTTAACTCTTAAATTTGCGATTGGCTTCTTCGATTCAACTCGATTTGCGAGACGCGAAACGTCTCATCTTTGGGCGTATCGCCCGTTTTCCCTGCCTCTGAATTTTTAAAACCCCTCAATTCGTTGATAAAAATCACGAAAGCGTGCCCGTGGCATAGCTTTAGCTTTCAGCGTTAACGGAAGAATTTGCAGAATTTTATTTATGCCCTCTTACACCTATCTAGCTCGCGAGTCAGCCACTGGGCGAGAAATTCGCAATGCGGTTGAAGCCACTTCAGAATCGGCAGCCATAGCCGCCCTGTTGAACCGCAACCTTTTGGTGATTTCCATTCAGGAAAAAATCGGGCGCAAAGGCAAAACCGCCGGAGGCAAAGTCAGTCTGGCAGACCTCGTCGTGTTTACACGCCAACTCGCCACGATGATTGACGCCGGTTTGGCAATGATTCAATGCCTGGATGCGCTAGCTGAGCAAACGACCAACAAAGTCATGCGCGATGTGATTAAAGACGTCACGGTGCGCGTGGAAGGCGGTGACAATTTTTCCGAAGCATTGCAGAAACATCCGAAAGCTTTCTCTAAACTTTATTATTGCATGGTCGCAGCCGGTGAAAAAGGCGGTTTGCTCGCCGAGATTTTATCGCGTCTGGCAACTTATCTGGAAAACACTGCACGCCTGCGTAAAAAAGTTAAATCGGCCATGATGTATCCAATCGCGGTTACCATCGTCGCATTTGGTATTACAATTTTTCTGTTGGTGAAAGTCGTTCCCGTCTTCGGCGATATCTATTCCAGTTTCGGCGCAGCGTTGCCGGCACCAACGCAGTTTCTGATCAACATCAGCAAGTTCATGCAGAAATATTTCTACATAATATTTCTGGTTGGTGGTGCCTCGGTTTGGGGTTGGCTCTATTTTATCAAAACACCTCCCGGTCGCGCCTTTTGGGATGCAAAACGAATCAAGCTCCCCATCTTCGGATCTATCGCGCACAAGATCTGTTTGGCGCGTTTTACTCGAACGTTCGCATCGCTGATTCGCAGCGGTGTTCCCATTCTCGAAGTATTACAGATCGTTCAAAACACGGTTGGAAATGTTGTGATGGAAAGAGCTTTGAAGGTTGCTTCCACGGATATCGAACGGGGTGAAAGTATTTCAACGGCGCTGGGCAAACATCCTGTCTTTCCAACGATGATTATTCGCATGGTCACAGCCGGTGAACAAACGGGCAAAATCGACAGTATGCTCGAGCGCATCTCTGACTTTTTGGATGAAGAAATCGAAACAACACTCTCCGGCTTAACTTCATTGATTGAGCCCCTTCTGATCGTTTTCCTCGGGGTAATGGTAGGTGGCATTGCTATTTGTATGTTTTTGCCAATTTTCAAAATGAGCGAAATCGTCAGCGGCAAGGGTCGATAATTAGAATGGTGGTGGTCACGGTGCCAGAAGCGCAGCTTCTGTTTTACGAATGCAACTTGCCCACCTCATTCATTTACAACTAACTTTTTTTTATGGCGAAAGTGTTATTGATTGATGACGAAGTGACGATGGTGCAAATCGTGACCGAACTCCTTCGCAACGAAGGACACGAAGTGTTTCCTTTTAGTAATTTCACCGCCGCGATGGAAGGATTGGAAACGATCTCGCCGGAACTGGTTATTACGGACCTATACCTCGACAAAGCCCGTGCGCACGGCCTGGAAGTTTTGCAAAAAGCCCGCACGCTCAATCCTCCGGCGACGGTCATCGTCATCACCGGCTTCGGCACGATTGAAACTGCCGTCGATGCCATGAAAAACGGCGCGTACGACTATGTTGAAAAACCTTTTCAGGTGGATGAACTCAAGCTTTGCATCCAGCGCGCCCTTTCCTACAACGAAGCTGTTTCCGAAAATGTTTATTTGCGTAAGCAACTCAAGAAAAAATATCAGTTCAACCAGATCATCGGAAATTCTCCGCCCATGCAGGACGTTTTCAAAATGATTGAACGAGTTGCTGCGAGCGATAGCACCGTTTTGATTCGAGGCGAAAGCGGCACGGGAAAAGAATTGGTTGCGCGTGCCCTGCACTTCAACAGTAATCGGCAATTCGCTCCTTTCATCCCCATCAATTGCAGCGCGTTGCCCGAGAGTTTGCTTGAATCAGAATTGTTCGGTCATCGCAAAGGTGCATTTACCGGCGCGATCAACGACAAGCGTGGTCTTTTTCAGGAAGCCGAGGGGGGAACCATTTTCCTCGACGAAATCGGCTCCATGTCCCCCACCCTGCAGGCGCGCCTTTTGCGTGTTCTTCAGGAGAAAGAAGTCCGCCGCGTGGGCGATAACATTCCCACATACGTGAATGTTCGCGTTTTAGCGGCGACTCATGAACCGCTCGAAGAGAAGATCAAACAGGGGCTTTTTCGCGAGGACTTGTATTACCGTCTCAACGTCATTTCCGTGCATCTTCCCAGCTTGCGTGAACGGCGTGAAGATATCCCGTTGTTGATCCTGCATTTTCTAAAAAGCAAAATCCATGCAGCGACCGGAAAAAATTTCCAGATGACGCAAAAAGTCATGGATGTTTTCTGCGATCATGATTGGCCTGGAAACGTGCGTGAATTGGAGAATGCTTTGGAGCGCGCCACTGTTTTGTGCGATGCGGGCCTGATTAAAGTGGCTGATCTCCCGCCGGCTTTGAGAAATCTTCCATGTGCCAAAAACGAAAGCGACGAGACCAAACTTTACAAATCTGAGGGTGTGGAAGCGACCAATATTAGTCCGATGATCGATAATCAACCGGCCCCGGGCTCTGCATTAATGTCGTCGATTTCGCCGTTGAAGAATTTCTTGCGCGAACAGGAAGTCGCTTATCTGAATCGCGCCCTCGCCCACACCGGAGGCGACAAAGAGAAAACTGCGGAGATGCTTGGTGTGAGCCTGGCGACGTTGTATCGCAAGCTTTCAGAGGAAGAAGAATCCACGGCGGCTTCGGCGCAGTGATTAGCGCTCGTTTTTTTTGTTTCCTTTTAAACAGCGCGTCCTAATATGCGCCCCCAATTCGAGGACACGAATTCAAGCGGTAAAACACTTATGCCATTAACACACACCAAAGACCTTTTTGCCAAAGCATTGAAGGGAAAGTACGCGCTCGGCGCATTCAACGTCAACAACATGGAACTTCTCCAAGCCATCATCGAGGCGTGCGAAGAAGAAAAAGCCCCCGTGATGCTCCAGATTTCCAAAGGCGCACGGCAATATGCCAACCCGGTTTATCTCAAGAAGCTTATCGAAGCTGCGGTCAGCCTCTCCAACATCCCGATCGCGGTTCATTTGGACCACGGCGACAGCTTTGATCTCTGCAAAGAGTGCATTGACGAAGGTTTTACCAGCGTCATGATCGATGCTTCCCACGAACCGTTTGAGAAGAACGTGGAAACTTGCAAAAAAGTCGTCGATTACGCCCATAAACATAATTGCGTGGTGGAAGGCGAACTCGGCATGTTAGTGGGCGCGCAGCATGACGATGGCGAAGAAGGGGGCGGCTATTCCAAAGGCGGTTGCTACACACATCCCGACGAAGCGGTGAAATTCGTCAAGGAATCGGGCGTTGATTCTCTGGCCGTCGCGATTGGAAATTCACATGGCGCTTACAAATTTAAAGGCGAACAACATTTGGATTTGGAACGCCTCAAAGCGATCAAGAAAGCCCTGCTCGACGCTGGCTTAGGCGATTATCCGCTTGTCTTGCACGGTGCATCCAGTGTTCCGCGTGATCTCGTCGCCGAAATTAATAAATACGGTGGCAAAATGGGCGAAGATACTGCCGGCGTTCCAGAAGCGGACATCGAAATCGCCCGACGCGTCGGTTGCACAAAGGTCAACATCGATACCGACCTTCGTCTCGCGATGACGGCGGCAATTCGCAAGGTGCTCGCGGAAAATCCAAAAGAATTTGATCCCCGCAAATATCTGGCTCCAGCCCGCACGAAAGTGAAGGAACTCGTTCGCCACAAGGTTCGCAACGTGCTCTGCTGCGCAGGACACGCTTTCGATTAGTCAAACGCGGTACCTTAGATGGCAGTTTCAGGTCTCATGCACTTCACGGTGATGAGACCTTTTTTCTTTTCAGAATAGCTTTCGCAAAGTTGCCAGATCTTTTACGAACGCGTCCGCCAGAACTTTCTTGTCTCTGCTATGATCCAAATATTCGACATGCAACGAAATCGGTCCGGCGAAATCAGCTTGTTTCAGCATCGAAAAAAATCGTTTATCCACGACACCTTCACCCAACGGAACATTTTTCACTTTGCCATTCTCCCAAACAAAATCTTTTACGAAAACTGCGCCAAGGTGCGATTTCACCAGGCTAAACTGAATCGGCCAACTCAGCCCGCCTTCCACTGTGGCGTGATAAATATCAAACGCGAGCGCCACCTCTTTCGGATTAAAATCTTTGATTAAACCGTAAATATCCCAGAGCGGTGCGCCAACCATTTTTTCTCCGGAATGATTTTGATAGAGCGCTGTGAGACCGAGTTCAAGATTGAGAGCAGCCAGTCCTTTGAGTTTTGGACGAATCGCATCGAGCTGTGGAAGGATCGGCTTCTGTAGATCGTAATGATACCAGAGCAACCGGTAATGCTTGATTCCAAGACGTGCTGCCGTGCGCAAAACGGTTTCCGCGTTGGGCGAATCCAAACTGTTAATACTGGAAGTCAAGATGGTTATCTCCAGACCGCGCTTTTTTAACGCATCGTGGAAGCGCGGGAGATCGGTCTCAACCTTTTCAGGCAAAACATGCCCGCCGTCACGAACCGTTGCTTCGACTCCACCAAAACCGGTCGCAGCCATCAACTCCGCTGTCTCGTCATAGTTCAAAAAATGAAACGGCTTTTCGAATGCGCAAAATTTGCGAAGGATTTTCGGAGCCGGTTTTGCTTCGGCGGAGATGGAAGCTGGACGTGTGAGAGCCAAAGTGGAAAGGGCCGCCGCACTCGTGATAAATTTACGGCGACTGTAATCTACTGGTTTTTTCATAAAATTAGATTTACGGCGCACTTTGGGTTTGCTGTCGTATCACCAGTACAAGTTCGCAATCATCTGCGGAATTTCTTCGATGTTAGCACCGCTTCGGGACGCGGGCGTCGGCTCTTATCGAAACTTAAAATCTTTTCCGTCAGCGGCTCGATCTTATTTCAGTAACTCTTCCGCAATTTGCACCGCGTTGAGCGCGGCGCCTTTGAGCAATTGATCCCCAGCAACCCAGAAGCAGAGACCGTTGTCTAACGCGCAATCGACGCGGATGCGGCCAACCTGACAATTGTATTTTTCAGCAGCGTAAAGCGGGAGTGGATATTCTTTTTTCTCGGGATTGTCCACGAGATCGAGGCCGGGGGCTTTTTGCAAAATTTCGCGGGCGGCTGCGACGGAAACAGGTTTTTCAAATTCCGCGCTCACTGCGATAGAATGGGCACGATAGACCGGCACTCGCACGCAGGTCACGCTCGCCCGAAATTCCTGGTGATGCATGATTTTGCGGCCTTCATTTTCCATTTTCATTTCCTCTTTTGTGTAGCCGCTTGGTAGAAAAGAATCGACGTGAGGCAAAACGTTGAAGGCAATTTGGTGTGGATAAACTTCCTTGGTTGTCGGTTTGCCCGAAACCACTTCGGAAACCTGGCGTTCCAATTCTTCGATGGCTTTGGCACCGGTGCCGGACACGGCTTGGTAGCTGGAAGCAAAAATGCGTTTTACGCCGAATGCTTGATGCAATGGATACAGAGCCATCAACGTGATCGCCGTGGTGCAGTTCGGATTTGCGATGATGCCTCGATGATTTTTTATGTCCTCGGCGTTGATCTCCGGAACAACGAGCGGCACGGAATCGTCCATGCGAAAATAACTGGAGTTGTCCACGACCACGCAACCGGCTTCCACTGCGATGGGAGCGAATTCCTTGGAAATACTTCCGCCCGCGCTGAAGAGCGCGATGTCGATGCCGCCGAAGGAATCTTTTGTGAGTTCTTTGACAGTGATTTCTGCGCCGCAAAATTTTAATTTTTTACCAACGGAGCGAGCCGACGCGAGCAAGGTCAATTTTCCAACCGGAAAATTGCGTTTCTCCAGCGTTTTAATCATTTCGATGCCCACGGCACCCGTCGCGCCGACTATTGCAACATGCGGATTACGATTCATAAAGGGCGGGAATATAAGCAAACAGGGTTGCGTGTGTCAAAACGCGAAACTCAAACCGTTGTTATCGCTGGTGAGAATCGTCTTACAAGAACTGTTTCGCCCCACTAACATTGCCAAATTGTTTCTCGCCAGATTCCTTGCTTGAAGTTTAGAAAACTTTGTCCTATGACGCTGTGTGTTGAATCTCTCGTTTTATGGCTACTCACGATACTAACCCTCCCCCGTTCGCCACTGACGGCGCACGTTATGGTTTTAACTTTTTTCGCTTCGGATTGATCAGCGCGCTGGTTCTCGCGATCATGCTTGTGGTCTTCGGCGCGTATGTCTGGTTTTTTTGCCGGGTCGAACCGCCTTCCGGCTTTTGCGCGGTGCTGGTGCGAAAGGACGGAAAAAATATTCCCGCCAACGACATCATTGCCATCAAGCCTGAGCAAAAGGGAGTGCAGTTGGAGCCGCTCAGCGAAGGTCGCTATTTTTACAATCCAATTTACTGGTCCTGGAAAATGGAACCGTTGACGCAAATCAAAGAAGGCGAAGTCGGCATCATGGTTCGGCAATTCGGCGCGCTTCCTCCGGCGGGAAAATTCATCGTGCGCATGAAGGAGGCGGACGGCGCGATGCATCGCGGAATCATTGAGGAGCCTTTGCGGCCTGGCACGTATCGCATCAATCCTCACGCCTATCAGGTGGAAAAGAAGCCTGCTGTGAAAATCGAGCCGGGCGAAGTGGGCGTCGTGACGTTGCTCTACGGAAATACTCCGGAGCAACCAAACACATTTCTCGTCAAAGAAAACGAGCAAGGCGTTCAGGAAACACCGTTGCGTCCCGGCACTTATTATCTGAATCCCTACATTCAGCGTGTGGATGTGGTTGGCGTGCAAAGTCACAAAACCGAATTTGAAATCAGTTTTCTTTCCAAAGACGGTTTTCGTTTTCCGGTCAAAGGCGCGGTGGAATGGGCGGTGGAAGAAACACGCGCGCCGGAAGTTTTCGTGATGATCGGCGACGGCGAAGATATCGTGAACAAAGTCATTTTGCGTTCCGCGCTTTCGATGAGCCGCGTGCAAGGTTCCAAATACAGTTCCGCCGATGTCATCAGCGGCACGGTGCGCAAAGCGTTTCAGGATGAATTCAGCAAACACATCGCTTCCGAGTCCGCGCGAAAAGGGATTCTGGTCAAGGCCGCTTTGATCAGCGAAATCGAACCGCCGCAGTTGATTGCCGAACCGATTCGTGAACGGGAAATTGCCGTGCAAACGCGGACGAAATACGAGCGCGAAATCGAGCGCGCCATCACCGACGCGAAGGTTGCCGAACAGAAAAAATTGCAGGACCAAAAGGTGCGGATCGTCAAAGCCGACACCAAGCGCACGAATGAAATTCAAAGGGCGAACAAAGAACAGCAGGTTCAAGTCATCGGTGCCCAGCAAGATTTGGAAGTCGCCAAAAAAGATTTGGAAACCGCCGTGAAAAAGGCGTTGGCGATTGTGTCCACGGGACAAGGCGATGCGGACGTTATTTCCTACACCCGCAAAGCCGAAGCCAGCGCGCTCAAGGCTGTGGTCACGCCGTTCGGGAATGGTTCCACCTACGCCCGCTTTTTATATCTCAACAAAATTGCGCCGAACATTGAATCCATTTTGTCCAACAGCGACGGGCCGTTGGCGGAACCGTTTCGAGAGCTTTCCAAACCTGAAGCGAAAGGAGGTGCCAAATGAAAAAGAAGCCCCTCGCTATTTTGACGGGAGCCGCGGTAATTCTACTGGCAGCATATCTTTTTGTTTATGAAGGCATCTGGGTTTGGATTGTCGAGAACACCGACGTTCCTCCCAACAAGATGGTTATTCTCGTGGCGAAAACCGGGAAGGAAATGCCGCCGGGACAAATCATTGCGGGCGCGGGACAAAAAGGTGTTTTGCTTGAGCCACTTGGAACAGGTCGCCATTTCATTAATCCATTTCTCTACGAACGCCAATTGCGCGATCAAGTCGTCGTCGGACCAGGCGAATTAGGTGTTGTGATCAACAAGTTTGGAACGGATTTGCCGCCCGGTGAATTTCTCGCCGAAGCAACCCAGCGAGGTATTCAACGACAAGTGCTCTTGCCCGGCACTTACAAATTGAACCCCTACGCTTACGAAGTTCGCACGGTGAAAATGACGGAAATTGAACCCGGCCATGTCGGAGTCATGGCCGCTCGTTCGGGCAAACCGACGCAAAATCAACTGGCCGAGCCGGGCGAGCGCGGCGTGCAGAAAACCGTCTTGCAACCGGGGCTTTACGTTCTGAATCCAGAAGCGTATTCCGTCGAAAGCATTGAAGTCGGTTTCAATCAGATCACGATGGCACACGGCGGCAAACTTCCTGAAACGCAAACCACCGGGCAGACCGAACTCAATCGAGACAAGAAAGCGCCGTCAGGGTTGTTGTTGAAGGCCAATCAAAATCAATCGGGTGTGCCCGTGCTTTCTGCGGTGCGATTTCCTTCCAGTGACGGATTTGAAATCACCATCGACGTCACGTTGCTCTGGCAGCTTTTGCCGCAGGACGCGCCGAGTGTGGTTTCGCGTTACGGAAACATTCGGAAAATTGAAGGGAACATTCTCATTCCGCAGATCAATTCCACGGCGCGCATCAAAGGATCCACTTTCGGCGCGGTGGATTTCATCGTTGGAGACAAACGCGAAGAGTTTCAACGTGCGTTTCAGGAGACGATTGAAACCACTTTGAAAGAGAAAAAATTGCAGGTCGATCTCGCGCTCGTGCAGGACACCATTGTTCCAGAAAATATTTCCGGGCCGATTCAGGATTCACGCATCGCCGCCGAGTGGAACATCACGAACACGGAAAAAACGAAGACTGAAGCGAAGAAAGCGCACCTGGACGAAACCCAGGGCAAAATTGCGCAGATCGAGCAAGTCGTGGAATTTGAAACCCAGCGTTTGGAAGGCAACCTCGTGGCCGAACAAGAGAAAGAAGTGAACCAGATTGCGGCGGAAGCTCGATTGAAAGTGGCCGAACTGGCCAGTGAAACAGCCATCATCCACGCCAATACGAATCGCAAACTCGGCAGCGCGGAAGCTCAAGTGGTGGAGCTAAAAGGCAAAGCGGAAGGCGATGGTTACGCGTTGCAGGTGTTGGCCGCCGGAACTGCGGCGGATTACAACGCGCTTCAATTCGCCAAACAGTTGCCGGACGGAATTCGGCTTAACCTGATTTACGCCGGATCTGGAACGCTCTGGACCGATTTGGATAAAGCTTCACAACTCGCGCCGATGGAATTATTGAAGAAAGTGAACCAGGCCGAACCCAAACCGATCGAAATCCCGGCGAAAAAATAATATGGCACACGGCACCACAACTGAATTCAACTTCACGGCGTTTCATGCCCGCCGAAAGGGTCTGAAAATCACGGGCATCGTGCTCATTAGCGGCGGTCTGTTTATGATTGTAGATCTGATGTCGGCCATACCCATTCCGTTGAAAGGAGTGAGAGCGGTTTTTGCCGGGTTGCTGCTCCTGATTCTTGGACTGGTTTCCTTGTATAACGGCTACAAACTGCCGCTGCCAGAAGCCATCAATCTGATTCACGGACGTGGACGCGGCATCACCGCCTCCGAACTGGTTCATTTGATGCGAGTGGATCGAACCACCGCCGACCGCATCATTCAAAGATTGATTGAAAAAGGTTTTCTTCGCACGTCGGCCGATGGCGGTCAGGCCGAGGAAGTCTTTGACCCGGTGCAGTGAGAAGAAATAAACTCGGTTGCGCAATACAAAGTCCGTTGGCGTCGGTGTCTATTGGATGAAGGAATGAAATGATATGAGTACGAACCAACGCCCCGGAAAATCCAAACCGACGAGTCCTCAAAAGTTTGTCATTATCTTGCTGTTGTTCGGCTGTGCAGTGGCCATCTTGTTCAGTTTGTTGCCCAAGGGAAAAGATTCGCGTTCGTCATCGCAGTCTGGGACAAATACGCTAGGCTCTTCTGAAATTACCGGCCGGCGAAATCGTCCGCTCCACGGCGGAATTAAACGAGGGGAAAAACAAACCGCTGAAGAAAAAGTCGCTGCGCGTCTGGCCGCCTTCGACAAACACCGCCGAGAAGTAGCGCATCGTTTTGCTGAGAAATTAGGGATCACAGTTCCGAACGATTTTGAAAAATTCTTCGACGCGGCGGACGCAGGTAATTGGGATGAGATTGACCGTCTCTACAAAGAGTTGCAAAAAAAGAGAAAGACTTTGGAAGGCGAAGCGGCCATGAACTTTGCAAAATTTTTCCCAGCCGCTCAAGAAGCGTGGGGCGCGCATGAAGCCGCGCATTCGTGGTCAGCGCAAGCGTTGCTGGACTACGGGCACGATGTGCTTGGCTCGTTGAAGCCGGAGATGGTTTATGTCGGCGGGACAGACCCCGGCAGATTTATTCCCACTTTTTTGAACGAAACTTCCGGCGGCGAAAATTACATTGTCCTGACCCAAAACGCTTTGGCGGATGCGACCTATCTTGAATATGTAAATTTTCTTTACGGAGATCGTTTGAAAACATTGAGCGGGCAGGACTCGCAAAGCGCCTTCACTGAATATCTCCAAGAAGCAGCCAAGCGAAACGCGGAAGGCAAACTACGGCCCGATGAAAATTACAAAGCCGAGGGGGGCCGCGTTCAGGTTTCCGGCTCCGTCGCGGTGATGGCGATTAACGAACTTCTGCTGCAAAAACTTCAGCAAAAAAATCCCGAACTTTCCTTCGGATTGGAAGAATCATTTTCCTTGCCTTCCACCTACGCTGGCGCAGTGCCGCTCGGACCGATTCTCGAATTGAAGTCAGATAATTCGACTGCGCAACTCACCGCCGCCATTGCCGCAAGTTCGTTGGATTATTGGCGCGATAAAATCAGCCAACTCAACTCCGCATCCGATTCCACGCCCGCCACGACTCTCGCATATGCTCACATGATGGTGGCGCAGGGAAATCTTTTCTCTGATCAAAAATTTTCCGGCGAGGCCGAACAAGCCTATCGTCTGGCACAACAGTTGGCTGCAAGTGAGGCGGAACCGACCGGCAAACTTTACGATTTGCTCATGCGAAATGGACGGGCCACGGAGGCTGAAAAAATTTCAACACGGTTCCAACAAACTTATCCTGAAAAAGCTGATGCCTTCCAGAAGCTGGTGAACGCGAAACAATAACAAATGAAAGCAGCAGTTCTCCACGGCAAAGAAGATGTGCGGATTGAAGAAGTCGAACCGGCCAAATTGAAATCTGGCGAAGTGCGCATCGCCATCGAGGCGGCGCTGACTTGTGGAACCGACCTGAAAGTTTTTAAACGCGGCTATCACGCCAAGATGATTGTCCCGCCCGCTGTTTTCGGACATGAACTCGCCGGGAAAATTTCTGAAGTCGCTTCGGATATTTCCGATTGGAAAATTGGAGACCGCGTAGTCGTCGCGAATTCCGCGCCGTGCGGAATATGTTTCTTCTGTAAAAATCAGCAGGAAAATCTTTGTGACGATTTGCTTTTTCTTAACGGGGCTTACGCGGAATCGATTGTCGTCCCA